>CAMYRF010000106.1 GCA_947296775.1 uncultured Mycoplasmatota bacterium | reverse complement strand
TCCTCATATATATCCTACGGTTTTTCTATACCAAATTCCTGCAAAAAAATGAAAAAAATTGCATTTTTTTAAAATTTCTTTCAAAAATTAATCAGATATGTGTGTGTTTTGCGTAAAATAAATAAATTTCGCTCAAAAATAGAAAAAAATTGCAAAACTGCAATTCCTTCTATTTTTTAAAAATTTGAACATATTTATTTCCATATTTTTTATCTTTTATTAAAGTTAAATTAGTTACTGGTTTTTCAAATTCATATTCACAAACTACAAGACCACCATCATTTAAAAGATTATATTCCTCAATATATTTTAAAGACTTATTTAGTAAATTATTTTTATAAGGCGGATCTAAAAAAATAATATCAAACTTATTTTTAGTTTCTTTAAGATATTTTTTATAATCAGTCTTAATAATATAAGCACCTTCCATGCCTGCAGTATTTTCCTTTAATATTTTAATAGCAACATCATTATGATCAGTAAAATAACAAGCTTGAGCCCCCATGCTCAAAGCTTCAATTCCCAAAGCCCCGCTACCAGCAAATAAATCTAAACATACACTATCGGGTACTTCATTTTGAATCATACCAAATAATGATTCCTTTACCCTATCCATCGTAGGTCTAGTTCCATCAATATCAAAACCTTGTAATTTTTTACCTTTATATTTTCCGCTTATAACTCTCAATTTATATCACCAAAAATATTTTAACACATTTATCTTAAAGTTGATAGTACTTTTTCAAGCATTTCAATAGTATCCAAAGTTCTAGAAATTTTATCAGCTTTGGTTAACTTATAAACTTCTTTAACCTCTTCTTCAAAAAATTTAAAATTATTAGGATTTCTATTTAATAGCTTATACCAATTAGAATTTTGCCTTAGATGCCTCAAATAATATTCATTTTCTTTAATCTTATATTGTAAATCTAAAGTCATTAATCCTCGAAATGTTTATAAAGAGGCCTTGGTTTTCTTGGCGTTTCACCACTAGATTTATTAGAAGACATATCTTGTAATAAACCTAACACCCTTTGCATACTATTCACACTATTTTGTATACTATCTAAATCTAAATTCTTTAAAAACCCCATCAAATCAAATGATGCCGCCCCAGCTGTTGCAGCTGCCGCCACAGTTCCTACACCTAAATAATCTTTCCACGCATTTTCGTCCTCACCATACATATCATAAATTTCATAAAATTTCTGCCATGTCATACCTCCATCTTTCACGTGTTTCAATAAAACTGGATTTTGTCTAACGAAATCTTTAAACTTTTCTTTTGTATCCATATCATCACCTATATTAATATATGTATTTGCCTATGACCTGATAACAAAAACCAACACTTTTTATGTTGGTTTTATTAAAATTAACAATTTGTGCTTCTTTCATATGAGTTTGTTGGTCTATTTCCACATACAATACCTGATTTATAGGTGTAAGTAGCAGTTCCATATCTATAGATTCCACCATTAGCGGTTGTTGCGGTATTGTTTTTAACTGAGCCTCCATTTAATATGAATGTTGCTGTATGATTATTTTCGCCAGTCACTCCAATTCCTCCACCATTATTTGTTGCTGAGTTATTACTAACTTCGCCACCATTCATGGTAACTTTTGAATTAGAATATACAAATATACCACCACCAACGGATTTAGAAGTATTACCCGATATCTTAGCATTAACAATATTTACAACTGCAGTTCCTGTCGTTCTTAGTCCGCCACCATCACCATTTAAGGCTTTATTATTGGTTATAGTAGCATTTTTTATTGTAGTAGTTCCACTTCCAGCATGAATGCCACCACCAACATTATTGGCAGTATTCGAATCTATAGTTACACCATCAAAAATCATTGTACCATTATATATTTCCATACCACCACCATTATAAGTGGCTGTATTTTCTTTTATAGTCCCACCAGTTAAATTCATAGTCTTTCCACCAAACCAAATTCCTCCACCAATATAAGAGGTATTACTATTTATTGTTCCCCCACTTATATTTAATGTAGAATCAGTTGTACAGTATATTCCGCCACCACCACCAGGACCTGTGGATTTAAAATTTCTAATAGTGGTTCCACTATTTATATTTAACGTAACTCCACCAGCAGCATAAACACCACCTTTATCATCTGAAATACCATTTCCATCTAAAACTATATTATTAAGGGTAAGGCTTCCATTATTTACTACTATTAAAAATTCAGATAGCGCGACTGCTTTTTTGATTATACTAGTACTTCCATAACTTTGAATAGTTATGTTTTTATTAGAGGAAGGTTTAAATGCACTTGTAAGTGATAATGTGCTTCCATTCATTACATGTATAGTGGCTGTTTTAGTAGCCATACTATGAGCCTTTAGCAATGTTGCATATGGTTTTTCTTTTGTTCCATATCCTGTATTATCATTTCCACTGTTTGATATATATACATTGTTATATAAAACTATATAACTACTACTTACTGTATTAGTTCCATCTGTTACTTTAGCCACTATATTTCCTGTTGCATTCTTTGTAATTATTGTTGATGAGTTTGTAGTAGTTACTTCTGAACCATCATTATATTTATATGTACATGTATATTTACTGCCACATCCTTCTGGATATGTTATTGTGATTTGGGTTTGATTTGTATTATCACTAAATGTTGGAGTTGCTATAGTATTTGTAGTGACTGTAGATGTCTCACTTGTTGTTTGTTTTCCTATTTTACTTGTTACTCTTACTTTTATATTATAAGCAGTATTACTTTTTAATCCGTCAAATGTATATGTATTACCATTTCCTGTAACCCATGTACTTCCACCATCTTTTGAATATTCATATTTTGCTATCCCACTTTCTGATGTTGCGGTTGCTACTACTGTTATGCTTTTTGTTGTTTTAGTTGTTGTGAATGATAATGTGGCTGGATCTTCGGCATCTACCATACAGTTATTTGATTTTGTTACTGATGAAATTCCACTACCATTAAACATATTCGTTATATCAGCATTTGTTAAATCCCAATTACTACCTGCATATACTTTAGATAACTTATTTGTTCCTGTAAAAAAATTTCTTGCATTTATTACTTTCTCTGTATTAAATGTACATAAATTTAGTTTGCTTAGATTTTTACAATTATAAAACATACTTTGCATTGTTGTTAAATTAGAAGTCTCCCAATTATTTAAATTTATTGTTGTTAAATTAGTGCAACCTGAAAACATATCTTGCATATTCTCAACTTTATTAGTATTAAAGCTACTTAAATCTAATGTTGTTAAACTTCCACAATTACCAAACATTCCATGCATGTTAGTTACTTTGCTAGTGTTAAATTTCCCGCCAAATTTTATTGATGTTATTTTCATAGGATTTGCAGTTAATGTACTAACAAACATATTTTCTGTACTAGTTACATTTCTTGTATCTAACGTAGTTAAATCTATTGTTAACAATTCCCTACAGTTTGTAAACATTGTTCTAAAGGTTGTTGCATTGCTTGTATCAAAATTATTATTAAATTCTATTGATTTAAGGTTTACAAAGTCTCTGAATAATTCACTACTATTCGAATTAGCTATAACTCTATCTTTACCACCAATATATAAATGATGTTTCGTAGAATCTGTAGTATCTTGTATTACCCAAGCCATTACACTTCCATCCTGAGCTGCTGATACATCCCAACTTTCTATAGCATTTTCTGGTATATTTTTATTATCTAAAAATTCTATGCTTATTATGCTTTGTTTATATGATGCACTATGGAAATCTGTTGTATCTGCATTTGTCCAACTTCTTATTATTGGGTCTTTTTCATATATCGCATATAAGGTTATATCTTCACTATCCATTTTTAATTCTGTTAATCCTTCTTCTGCATCTTTATTTATACTCCAGCCTATAAATTTTCTATTTGAATTTTTTACTTGATGTGATAAGTTTATATTTTCTCCTTCTTTGAGATATTCATTATAACTTGTACAGCTATTTCCTCCATTACTTGTACAATCATAAGTTACTAGATATCTATCTGGAGATATTATTTCTCCATCTTCTCCATTTTGGTAATCATTATTTTGGGTATAGTTTAAGTCTATACTTATTTCTGTTGAGCCTATTTCTGGTGTTCCATTAAAGTCCGGATTATATTCTATTTTTACCTTTATTATTTGCGATTTTCCTTTTTCTAATTTTTCTCCTTTAGTATATCCTAAAAAACTTATTTTTATGGCTTCATTTTCTCCTATTATTTTTTCTTCTATTCCTTCTAATTTAGCATCTAATGTTCCTCTATTTTCTACTATAACATCATATTCTACATAATCTCCTTTTTCATATAGATTTGCTTCCATATAAGC
>CAMYRF010000105.1 GCA_947296775.1 uncultured Mycoplasmatota bacterium | reverse complement strand
GTGTTTGTAGCTTAAGATGCCTACAAGACACATTCGTTGAATGTGTATAACAAAACAAAAGCTTTCACAAAATTGAAAGCTTTTTATTTATGTTTAATATCAATAATATCAGAAATAGGAATAAGTTCATTATCAATAGTAATCAAATGATTCGCATTCTTTCCAACGATTCTTTTAGAGATAACCCCATCCTTAAGAGTTATTTCAACATCAGCCTTATAAACATATCTTGAAGAATTGAAAATATCATTAATTTTTTGATAAATATTCTTAGATTTAACTAAATTTTTCTTCGCTCTATCGGAAAAATCCTGATTATTATTGCTCGCATCACTTCGAATATCAGTATCATCACCGACCGCTGAATAGAAAACGTTTTTATTATTACCAATTTCCTTATCGATTTTATTCGCAAACACCTTTGGTAATTTCTTTTCCATATATAATACCTCCTAATTAAATTGTATGCATCTAACTTAATCACTTTCCAATAAATAATTAATTTTAGAGCCAACAAAATACCCAATAACAACCATAAATAAACAAAATATTAAACGAAATAAGCTCAAAAAATAGTGATTTTGAAAATCAATAAATTCTGCTAAAGAAACCGATCCATAAGCATATATTGCAGAAGACACCTCCAAACCAAACGCCATCTTAATCATAACCAAAACAGACGCAGCCATAAATCCACAAATAGCCCAATACGTTGCACATTTATACCTAGTAAATAAAAATGTAATAATTTTAGCCAAAATAACAATACCAGTAATAACACCTATAAAAAACGAAATACCAAATACAAAATAATCTGGATTAAAAATATTCTCATAAAAAGAAAGTAATACTTCATAGCATCCCAATGACATAAAAATAGCTGTCCCACTTATTCCTGGCACAATTGAAGAAAAAGCCTCAATAAATCCAATTACCAAAAATAGACAAATATTACATATCCAATCAAAGCAACTAATGTTATCACCAGAATTCATAATAACTATTTCACTAAAATTAAAAGCCCCGCTACCAAGCTTAGTAATTATATAAGAAAATAAAAACGATAAAATAAAAATTATAATATACTTAGACTTTACAATCACCTTTTTATCGTCCAAATACATTTCTTTGACAATGTCAGGAACGCCACCAATAATCAAACCCACAAAAAGTAACATTGTCGGAAGATAAAACGATGATAAGACCCATTTTACACCCTTGCTAAACATACTAATACCAAGAAAAACGCCAATAACAAGAGTTAATAAAAATATAAAATCACTAAACCTACTTTTTCTAACATTAGAAATAATACCAAGAGCCCTTTCATACACTCCCATAGAAATTGCCAACATACTACCACTAACCCCTGGAATAATTTTCCCCACACCAATAATAAAACCCTTAAAAATATTCTTTATCATATTAAAATATATAACAACCCAAACAAAAAAATGATTAAATATGATATTTAATCATTTTAAAATATACTATGACTATTCTTTTTAAGGATATAAACATAAAACGCAATTAAAAATTCATCTGAGAAAAATGGTAAATACTTTACAATACTACGAAGATGATTACTTATAATAGCATCATAAAACATACGAATAATCGGTCTAACATCAGCAATATCTTTAAATCTATGTTTCTTAATTTTTTCACGAATATCATTTATACTAATAGGCCTAACCTTAGCAATTTCATTCATTAAGCCCTTATTGTATGTCTTAATATTATAAAGTACATCTTTAGGAAAATCAAAACATTCCCCCGCCTTTTCAACCAACTGATTAAAATGACGATAAGATAGTTTATCCTTAACAATTGATTTAAAAATAGAAGTAGATACCAAAGTATTCAAAATACCATCATCAATACTATCTAAAATAGAATATATTTCATCAGAAAATTTTTCTCCATAACGATTATAATTTTGGACCAAATTATGTTTCTTAAAAGTAAATAAATTACCATCATAAACACCAAAAGTTTTCATCGTATCATTATAGCCAAATCTAAGTGCCTCGCGAGATTTAGTCTGATCAAATACCAAAAAAGATACGATTTTATTACGTGGACATATTACTGTAACAGGGACATTTTTAACAATTTCCCTTTTAAAACCAACTGCACGTAAATCAATAGCAATAATTTCTTCAGCACCAAGATCTACAGCCAAATTAATTGGTAAATTATCATAATAACCACCATCAATATATAAATCACCATTAATCTTCTTAGGTTTAAAAGCAGGATAACAAGAAGCTGAAGCAATTACATAATCCTTAACAGTATCTGGTTTCAAATCCTTTTTCGTCATAAAAACAGGCTTATTTAAAGAAAGATTAAAAGTAACCAAGCCATAATCAATAGGTGAAGAAAAAAACTTACGTGGATTATAAAAATTATCAAAAATATCATTTATTTTATCAATGTTCATACCACCTTCAGTAATAAAAGACTTCGCATATAGCTTATAAACATCAGCCAAATCGGGATTATCACAAATAGGAAAAGATGCCTCATCATAAACCTTATCAAAGGAAATAGAGCGCCAAAGCTTAAGTGCCTTTCTAGCATCATTTTGAACAATAAATACACCATTAATCGCCCCAATAGAAGTTCCAGTTACCACTGAAGGCCTTTTACCAAGCTTAGATAAAGCAAAATATGCTCCGATTTCATAAGCTCCCTTAGAACCACCACCAGATAAAACTAATCCCAGTTTAGGCTTTCCATTATTAACACTACCAGCCATTTTATCACCACCTATGATAAATTATTTAATATACACGCCAAAAGTAATATCATCATTAAATTCAAATTCAGAATTAGATAAAACCCTCCTAACTCCATTATCGTGATAATAACAAATATCATCATTATCTCTAAAGTAAATATAATTATCTAAATAAATAATACTATTCAAATCGGAAGTTTTAAACAAATAAGTTTTAAGCTTAGTATTTTGTACATCACTACGATATACCAAATAAACAGAATTATCAGCAGCTTTTTTATAATAATAACAATAACCAGTATCCTTACCCAAACACACAGCATCACTATACCCCTTAGGGGCCTTAACATAATAATTATCAAACCTTTTACCAGTCAAAGCCTCATTAAGCGTCATAGTTTTCCACTCGCCATCGCAATAATACTTAATATTGTCTCTATCGCCAACCTTTTCAACACTCTCATACTTTAAACTAATCTTGTATTGAACCTGTGCATCTTTATCAAAAAGATAAACATCATCGCCAACATAACCTTGCACAATAGAATCAAATGAAATATCATTATAGCTACGTATTTCCTTGATATTACCATTAATAATATTAACCACATAGAAAATCTTAAAACTGTATTCTTCATTGTAATCAGCTACAATATAATACTTATCTCCAAATATCTTAACAGTTTTCTTATAAATATCATTATCAAATAACTTAACAGAAGAATTTTTGTGACCAAATAAACTTAACCCTTTATAATTCTCCATCCCTATATAATGATTTTCCACCATATTATCTTCATATATATTTTGAGTATTAGATAATCTTTTCCCAGAAGCTTTATCTTCAAAATCACTAGGATTATAACCATATTTTTTCAAAGAAGTTACAAACTTAGATAAAGATTCCTTAACATCTTCATCTAAATTATGATATAGATTAATAACGCCCTCAGCATCCAAACACATAATATCAGTGTAAACTTTGTTACCTTTAAAAATAGGCATAACACACTTCATATCACCAACTTTTTCATACTTAATACTATGAATAATGCCCTCAGCCTTTCCATAATTTACTGGAATTTGAAAAGAAATTTTAAAAGCTTCATGAGCAAGTTCAAAATAATAATCATCTTTATCATATAAACTCTTAGTATTCATAACCTCATTAACTTTAAAATTACCAACAGAATAACTAACCTTATGACCATCATCAAACAAATAAATAACTACTTTTAAAATAAGTAAAATTGCTACTAAAATAGCCAAAGTTTTTACTAAGAACTTCATAAAGCTAACCTCCTATACTACCAAAATAATAATATACAACTGTAATAAGTATAACACTAATTTCATATAAAATCATTATCACTAACAAAAAAAACAATAAAAAAGGCGAACCTTAAAACTTCTTTTCGCCTTTAATAGATATTTCCTTGATATCCTCACCTAATGATTTTTCTTCTTCCTCAGCTACAAAACCATCATAACTACGTTTTTTTTGCATCATATACTTAGTTAATACAGTTTCTACCTCTTGTAAGGCACCGCGAGAAAGATTTGATAAAATAACAGTTTCATTTATCGTATCAATAACTGCTTTCCCCCAAATAAGCCCCAATT
>CAMYRF010000104.1 GCA_947296775.1 uncultured Mycoplasmatota bacterium | reverse complement strand
CCAAATTCCTGCAGAAAAATTAAAAAAATTATAAAAAAACAAAATTTCTTTTTTTACATACAATTATGCGCAAATTTAGAAATTTGTATAAGCTTAAATTTTTACATTATTTTAAAATTGCTAATCTAAACTCTATAAATAGTCCACACAAAAAGCATTAAAATAAAATACGAAAAAGTAATATAATTGCAAAAAAGAAAATAAATTGTCAACCTATTTTCTTTGTAAACCTACATGTAGGATAATTTTTACATCCATAAAACTCACCATAATTACCATTTCTCTTCACCAATTTACTCCCACACCTAGGACAAAATAAATCATCATTCATAATCTTAATATTAGAATTATCCAAAAGCAATTCCTCAACAAAACAAGACGGCTTATTTTTATTTACCAACAAATAATTACACTTTTTAGTGCGCGTCATAGCCACATAAAAAAGTCTTCTTTCTTCCGCATACAAAAAACTATCATATTCCTTTTTTACAAATTTAAGTAAATCATCATCACAAATTTTATTAGGAAAACCATTAATACTATCTTCCAAATTAACAATTATAACATTATCGGCTTCCAATCCTTTCGACTTATGAACAGTCATACACCTCCCATTTTTAACACGTAAATTCATAATATCCTTATTATTACGACCTAAAACCAAAACATCTCCATCTAAAGAATTTAAAACCTCATTTAAAACCTCATTAATATTTTTTTCATAATAACAAATATAAACAGGTATTTTATTACGTTTTTGTGATATTAATTTCTTCTTAATTTGCCTTTTATTTTTCAAAATAAATTTCCCCATAATATCTAATAGTTCTTGTGAATTACGATAAGTATTTTCTAATTTAAAAACTCTAGAATACGGAAAAAAGAAAGAAAAATTCACAAATACATTTAAATTAGAACCCGCAAACTGATAAATACTTTGAAAATCATCACCAACCACCATAATTTTAGCTCCAGTAACATCCTTTATAACTTGTAGTAATTTACACTTAACCAAAGAAGTATCCTGATATTCATCTACAATAATATATTTATATTTTTTAATTCTATATTTTTCCACAGCAAAAATCGCATTATTTATCATATCATGAAAATCAATGGATTTATTTTTACTCAGCGTAAATGAATACTCCTCATAAATTTCTTTAGCTAAACCCAACAGTCTTTCATTCCTAAATCTTTTAAACTTATTAATTTTCTTCTTGTTTTCCTCTAAAAAATTATCAAACTCCAAAATATCATAATTAGAACCTTTAAACAAATTAATAAAAGTAATAAATAATTTTTTTAAACTAGAAAATTCCAAAGTATCTCTAGATAATAAAACATGTAAATCAGTAAA
This sequence comes from uncultured Mycoplasmatota bacterium, assembly GCA_947296775.1. Taxonomy (GTDB): domain Bacteria; phylum Bacillota_I; class Bacilli_A; order RF39; family UBA660; genus Coprosoma. The sequence goes on along the minus strand of CAMYRF010000104.1, from coordinate 3,033 downwards.
ATCTCCATCCCCAACATCAACAAAATTATAGTCAGGTAAAATATCTAGCAAATCATATTTACTTAATACCTTTTCCACAATAAAACCAAGCGCATCATCACCAACAATTTTAGTATTACATCCATTAGATTTCAAAATGTTAAGACCTAACTTATGAAAAGTAAATACATCCATAGAAACACCACAATTAAGTAATGATTTCCTAAGACTATCACAAGCCATATTAGTAAAAGAAATACAAAGAATATCGTTAGGATTAACCCCACTTTTAACCAAATATAAAACACGCCCTAATATCGTTAAGCTTTTCCCACTTCCTGCACCTGCCAAAACAAGCGTACTATCTTCTTCGGATAAAACAATCTCTCTTTGAACATCATCCAAACTATGACCATTTACATTATCAAGAAGATCCTTATACTCAATTTTCTTTGTATCCAAATAACGTTTATTATTTAATACAACTTTTTTATCTATCAAATTCTTAAAAATTTTTTTACTTTTTTTAAGATTATAAGCATCCAATTTTGATATATACAAAAAACCACCTCTATAAGTAATATACCCTAAAGATGGTCCCAATTCCTTTTTATTTACGAAAAAAATTTCAATTTCTTTTATAAACTTACCGTCACTTTACCTAAACTAGTAAAAATATAAATAGCCGTTGCGATAGCACCACTAGCAAATCCCGCTAATAAAGTCATAATAAGTAAATTAATAAATCCGCCATTAAATTTATTATTATCACCTAAAATAGAATGTCCGTTACTTAAAGTAAGTGTCTTCCCTGTTTCCATATTTTTAGAAGACGAATTAGCTTTACCAACACCATTATCAATACTTTGAGTATCTAAATGTGATTCAGCTTCAATTTGCTCTTTTATTAGTACTTGACGTCTTTTATAAAGTTCAACAAGTTCTTGTCTAATTTGATGAAGCGACATTTTATTTCCATCATTCATATAAACACCTTCTACTATACATAATAATTATAACAAAACTTTTTAATTATTATTAAACAAATTTTATAATTTTACACACCATTTTACACAAAAAAAAGAAGAAATTACTCTTCTATTTAATATATTTAGATACTTCATCAAAATCACTAAAAGTAAATTTAGTTGTTCCAATAATTTGATAATCTTCATGTCCTTTACCTAAAACAAGTAAAATATCCTTATCTTCTAATAAACTAATTGCTTTTTTTAGTGCATCTTTACGGTCAGTTACAACCTCAAAATTAGTTTTTCTAATGCCTTTAGTCATTTCGTTTAAAATTTCATTTGGATCCTCACTACGCGGATTATCACTAGTAAAAACTACGTAATCACTTTTATTAGTTGCCAGTTTGCCCATAATAGGTCTTTTTTCCTTATCACGATCTCCACCACAACCAATTAAAGTAAAAACTCTTCCTTTACAAAATTCTCTAACACTATCAATAATCTTTTCCACAGCATCAGGCGTATGAGCATAATCTATTATTACAGAAACCTTATCATTACTAATAAATTGATAACGACCACTAGGCGCCTTCAAATGAAGTGTTTCGTTAACTACAACATCCATATCTAACTTAAGCTGATCACATAAAATATAAGCATTCATGTAATTATATATGTTGTAAGTTCCAGGAATAGGTAATATAACTTCTCTAGATTCTCCATTATGAGTGATTTTAAAAGTACTTTTATTACTATCAAGAACAATATCACTTAATTTATAATCATATTTTTTTGTTCCATATAAAATATTTTTATTTTTTTCAAATACAAAATCCTTACCATGCACATCATCCATATTAATAACCGCATTCCCAGATCTTTTGATATTGTTAAATAAAATCATTTTTGCATTTTCATACTCTTCCATAGTATGATGATAATCCAAATGATCCATAGATAAATTAGTAAAATAAGCCTTATCAAACTTAAGCCCCTCAACCCTTCTAGAAACTAAAGCTTGACTAGAAACCTCCATAGCCATTACCACACAATCATCATTGGCAGCTTCCACAAACATATCATATAAATCATAAATATCAGGTGTTGTATTTATTAGTGGCTTGTTACTTTCAGGCAAATAAAAGCCAATAGTTCCAATATAACCAGTCCTTACACCTAAACGATTAAGTAACTGAAACATAAAGAAAGCACTTGTTGTTTTTCCATTAGTCCCCGTAACTCCCACAAGTTTAAGCTTGCTAATTTTATCAGCATATAATTCTTTCAAATAATTAGCCAAATACGTTCTAGTATCAGGAACAATAATTGTTTTAACACTATACTCCCCGTGTTCAGCAATTACACAAGCAGCCCCTCTATCAATCGCATCTTCTATAAAATCATGACCATCACGAACCGATGATTTAATCGCAATAAAAGTATCGCCACTTTCAATCTTCTTTGAATTTACCTTAAGCATGTTAACCACTCCTTATTTAATTATATGATTTATAATTACTTTTGCTTTCTTTTGATAGTTTTCTTTTTGCTACTTGTAAACTTTCCAATAACAAATCTAATTACATTATTAAATAAAGCAGAAATTAAAACAATAAAGCAATTAAAATACATAGCCAATATCACAATAATATAATATAACCATCTGTCATCATAAATAAGAAATTCCTGTTGAGATTGATTATAAACAAGCATACAACCTACTATAATCAAAATATATAGTATAAATGTTATTATGCCAGTTCTAACCATATCAGAATTAAATTTAGGCATCTTTTTATAGCCATTAAACATCCATAAAAACATAAATATATAAAAGATAATCATGCAAATGCCCATCACTTTAGCCTCTGAATTAAGCGCAATAACAATTAAAATAAACGCTAGTAATTCAAAATTTAAAAATACTTTTTTAGGATTTTTTAAAATCCACTGAAAACTTTTTACAACACTAAATTTTTCATGTTCTAAAATTGCTAAACTCTTATCCGTTTTTAAAATCAAATAACATAAATATGTTGATAAAGAAATAAAGAAGAAAATCATTCAGCACCTCCAAAGTAAA
>CAMYRF010000103.1 GCA_947296775.1 uncultured Mycoplasmatota bacterium | reverse complement strand
AAATGGAAGTAAAAGTAATCCATATTTAACATTAGCAAAAGCATACACTGAAGCAGATGATAATTCAACAATATATATAATGGATGATATAACCCAAACAGAAACATTAAATTTAAACGAAGATAAAGATATAACTATTACTAGCGATGGCTCTACACATAGTATTATAAGAGGAAATGAGTTAAAACAAACTGTGATAAATCAAATTCTTGGAACTTTAACATTTGAAAATATCATTGTTAATGGAAATAATGTAGAGGCTGACACAGCAATGATAAATATAGATGGTAGTGTAAATATTAATCAGGGAACATCATTAATTAAAGCCAAAGTCCTTGCTGGCGAAGGCGGTGCTCTATATAATGGTGGTAAATTAATAATTAATGGTGGAATAATTTCCAGTAATTCATCATCATTAGGAGGTGCCATTTATAATCAAGGTAACATATTAATCAACGATGGAACATTTACCAATAATACCTCAACCCAAAATGGAGGAGCTATATACCTTAATAGCGGTACAATGACAATTAAAAATGGAACTTTTTCATCTAATACAGCGCTTAGTGGAGGAGCTATATTCAATATGGATGGTAACATCACTATAGACGATGGAAAAATTAGTGGAAATTCATCAAGTAATAGAGGGGGTGGAATTTATACCACTGGAACACTTACAATAAATGGCGGTGAAATTAGTAATAATACAGCCTTGCTTGATGGAGGCGGTATAGCTGAGGCTGATGGCTCAATAAAAAAATATACCACAATCACCGGCGGCACCATAAAAAATAACACAGCCAGTCTAAGAGGCGGTGGTATTTGGGATAATGATAAAGTCACAATAGAAGGCGGTACTATAACAGGAAATAAAGCTAAATATGGTGCTGGAATTTTATTGAATGGTGGATCAACGCTTATATTAAATAAAGGTACAATAACGGGTAATGTCGCAAGTTCTTTAGGCGGTGGCGTATTTATATCAACATATTTAACAACATTTACAAACAATATTACCATTAGTGGTAATACACCTGATAATACCCACCAAGGCAATGAACATGCAAGTTAAAAACTGTGAAAACAGTTTTCTTTTTTATATAAAATAAAAAATCACTACTTTTTTAATAATAGTACTTGACAATACATAGTAGTGGTTGTAGAATGATAGTGAAGAGGTGATATATGAACTCTCAATTTAAAAAAGGCGTACTAGAGTTAATAGTACTAATGTCAGTAAGCAAACGTGATATGTATGGATATGAATTAATATCTGAAGTATCAAAAGCCATAGACGTTAACGAAGGAACAGTTTATCCGTTACTAAAAAGACTTACAAATGAAAAATACTTTGATACATATTTAGTAGAATCAAACGAAGGACCCTCAAGAAAATATTATAAAATAACCGTCTTAGGAAAAAAAAGAGTCAAAGAACTCAAAAAATCTTGGAAAGAGTTTTCTGATTCAGTAAATAATTTTATAAAGGAGTGTGAGGATAGTGAATAAAAAACAATTTTTAGATTTGTTAGAAAAAAAACTATCAGTATTAGAAGATAACGAAAAACAAGATATTATAATAGAATATACCGATACAATTAACGAAAAAGTAAAAAAAGGACAAACCGAAGAAGAAGCAGTTAAAGATTTTGGGAATATTGATGACCTAACAACTGAAATCTTAAAAGCATATAAAATAAACCCAAATTACGAAGATAAAAAAGAAAATATTAGTAAAAAAGGCGAAGAAATAATTAAACAAAGTGCTGAAGTGGTATCAGATTTTTCTCGTAAAGTTGCAAAAAAATGTAATATAACAAGTAAAGATATCAATTTAGAATTTATAGTAGAAATAATAATTAGAATATTTATCGTACTAATTGCCGCACTAGTATTAAAAGGAATCTTTTCTGTATTTAGTAGTTTAGGACAGGCAATATTCGATAATTTCTATAATCCAGTAGGAAGCTTATTTATTTTGTTCTGGAACTTGCTCTTAGTAGTTATTTACGTATTAATTTGTGGTTTAATGATTTTCGCAATATTTAAAAAATATTTTAAACTAGAAAGTAATTTAGAACCAGACATTAAAGAAAAGTCAAAATCAGAACCTAAAAAGAAAGAAAATCAAAACAAACAAAATCTAAACAACCATAAACCTAAAAAACAAGTAAAACAAAATAAAGGAACAACGCTAGGAGATGTTTGCTTATTAATTGTTAAAATATTCGTTATCATTTATGTTATAATCCCATTTATATTTATTGATGGTTTAATAATATTCGGATTAGTTCTATCAGTTATCTACCTCATTAAAGGGATTAATCTTATAGGACTAGTGCTATTATTACTTGGAATGGGTACCTTATTCACATACCTAATAAAATTATTATTTAGTTTATTATTTGGTAAAGGTAAGGCCAGTGTCATTCCAGTAATCATCAGTATAGCATTAATGATAGTAGGAGCAATATTATTTATAGATATGGCTATGAATATTGATTATATAGAAGCTAATAAAACCGAAAAAGATCAAGTAACAGAAACAAGAACCTTCATAACAACAAAAAAAGTTTTCTTACACTTTGAACCAAGTTATAATAACAACATAAAAGAAGTAGTAGATGAAAACATGGAAGATGGAAAATTTACTATAAACTTAAAATATAATAAAGATTATCGTGACTATCAAATAGACGAAAATCAAAATTATCTTATGGATGATTGTGAATATCGAAACGAAGCAGATTATTATGAATACGAAGATGAGTATGAATATTACCAAGAATGCACTCAAAGTACATATTACTATTTAGATATTTATGATATAAATGATAATGGTGGTTTTAATGAATTTAAAGAAAACTATAAAAACATAATTGAAGATTTAAAAGAAGGTAAAATATATAACTATGATAATTTATATGAATCTCAGTTAACCATCACAGCTAATCAAAAAACATTAGATATGATAAAAACAAATATATAAAGCTTTATAAATGATAAAGCTTTTTCTATTACAAAAATCAATTGACTAACCAAGATTGAAAATGATATAATTATTGCAAGTAAAAGATTAGGGGAATACAAAATGGAAAATATAAAATTAAAAGGTGAACTATCGAATAGTATGTATGACGTAGTAAATGAAATGTTACATTATATGAGTGATAAACAAAAATATAAATCAAATGATATGATAAAATTAATAACCGCAATTTCACAAGGAAAATATAGATATATCACCAAAGACGATGAATATAGAGACCAAGTAGAGTTATTAAGCGATTACTTTAAAAAAGAACATAATCATTTACTAATCAATTTTATTTTAATGAAAAATATGCTAGCAAACAAAGACTACGAAATCATAAATCAAATTATAAAAAACACAGATACCAGAGAAAACCTTACATATTTATTAGAAAAAGAAGATTATGATGAATTACTAACACTCATGGAAAGCAATAAAAAAGTTTTTCTGGCTTTTGCCAAAACATACGAAAGATATAGTAAAGGAATGTGTTAATATGGCAAAGTCGTATTATAACGTTATTGAAGTTCTAGTTAATATTTGCGCGGTGGACCAAGGTAAACTAAAAATATTTCTAAAGCATAAACAAAATGAACCATACAAAGGATACTGGCTATTACCAGGCAATATATTATCAAACGATCAAACCCTAGAAGAAAGTGCTGATAATACAGTTGTAATGTCAACCAATTTTCCTAATGTATTTCTAATAGAAGGAAAAAACTTTAGTAATTTAGATAGAGACCCACTTGAAAGAATAATTGCATGTTCATTTACATCAATAACCGTAAAATCATTAGTACACAACCCAGAAATGCAATGGTTTGATATTGACGAATTACCCAAAATGGCCTATGATCACGAAATAATAGCTAAGGCAAATATTGAAGAATTAAAAAAACAAATCATTAGTAATAAAAACAACATACTCTATAAAATATTTCCAAATGATTTCACACTTTCAGAGCTTCAACAATTTTTTGAAAACATCCTAAATAGACCCCTAGATCGTAGAAACTTCAGAAAAAAACTAATAGATAGTAAAACAGTAATCGAAACAGGCGATAAAATAAATACAGCTGGTAGACCAAGTAAATTATACATGTTTAATAAAGGAGGTAAACAAAATGAATAATAAAGGTGAAATAGGGTTAAAAGAAGCATTCATTTTTATTTCAATAATGTGTTTATCTATTTTAGTCACAATGATTATGTATAATAAAACAGTCAAAGATATATTTGGCGGAACATCAATGGATGGTTTAACTTATCAAGATACCGAAGAAAAAGTAACAAAAGCCGCTAAAGATTATAACTTCAATCATAATAAAAACGAATTAGAAAACGGTGATAGAGATAGAGTAACTATCAAAGAAATGCAAAATAAAGGAGCCATAGAT
>CAMYRF010000102.1 GCA_947296775.1 uncultured Mycoplasmatota bacterium | reverse complement strand
CATGGAATCTCTTACTGGATACTCATTGGCGAAATCCATATAAGGTTGAACACTTGAGTCACCGGCATCGATTTTGTCTATCAATCTTTCAAGTCCAGGTCTAAATATTGCTGGCGCGGTATCAATTGATTTTGAAATAGCTACTGGAACTGTGTAGTGTTGGATTAATATTTCCAAACTTTTTAAATAGTATGGAAGCATTAAGTTTATTTTATGTAAATTTGCTTTATAGTAATTTTTAAGTTTTGTATATGGCATTTTAAATACTACAAATCCTAAAATTACTGCAAGCAATACATAAACAAATGATATTTTTGATAAGAAGATAAAGATCATAAATACAATTGTAATTAATCCATTTCTTACTCTCTGGCCATATAATTTTTCAATATCCTGATCGGTAATATCACCATATCTAATATTAAGCAAAAATACATAATCATCTTCCATCAAAAATTTGAAGTATGGTTGGGTGTCTTTAACAAATTTTCTTGAACTAAAATGTTGGTTTCTTTCGAGAATTAAAATAACAAGTAATCCAACAATTATAAATAATATTCCTGTACTCATTATTCAGCCCCCACATCTTCATTATAATATTTTTCTCCACTTAGGATAAAATATGTATTTAACCAGATAATTCCGTGAAGTAATAATAGAACTGCCCAGTTATTTAACATTTCATTATATGTTTCGACACCTAATAGGAATTGTACAAGCATAACCATTAAGTATAATACGATACCAAATTGTAAAAACTTTTTGTGGAATGTAGCTCTATCGATTCGGTCACGATATACTGCTTCTACAAGCATATCGATATCTTGACTCATGTTTTCTAATGATTCTCCTGAGTCTCTTGAACCTTCATTTGTTATTTGTAAGAATAATTGATGCATATTTTTTACAATATAGTAATCGTATTTAGCATTGAAGAAGCTTATTGATTCATCGATTGTTCCGTTTTCGTAAGCCATATCAATCATTGTTTTAACATCTGCTTTGACTGGATCTTCTAAAACTCCTGATTCGTAAACTCCTTCTAGTGCTTTTACGAATGATTGTGTTGTTCCAAATTCCATTATTGTATTTGTTGTATAAACTTGTATTTGTTCGAATATAAATTCACTATATATTCTTTTACAACGTAAGTACGTTAAGAAAGGAATTACTAAAAGTGAAACAGCGGCATATATTATCGATACTAAAATGTTATAAAAGTAAAGATATGTTATGATTGCTGCACCTGCTGCGAATACTGTTCCTTGGATGATGTATTGTTTTGTTGTATATTCTTGTCCTAATTCTTTTACTTTTTCCCTTATTACTTTAAATGAATAAGGAGTATATTTGTTATAAACGTAACTTACTTGTTTGTTAATAAATTTATAGACATTGGTTTTTTCACTACTTCTATATGTAATTATAAATATAGCGATAGCAATTACTAGCAAAAAGATTATAAATGTCATAATTCCCCTCCTTTATTCAAATAAATTTTCACTTGGCCTAACGATATTAGGTGTTTGGATGCTTGCAGGGTTTGTTGTTCCTGCAGGCTGCGGATTTACCTGCGGTGTAGCTTGTACAGGTCTAACGACTTGTTGTGGCGCAGGTGCTACACTTGGTGTTGGAACTGGATTTGGTGCTACTGGTTGAGCAACAACTGTTTGTCCAGTGTTAACATTTTGTGCTTGATTTTCTTTTCCAAAAAGTAAGTTTTCAGCTGGTTTATCATTTGGTTGGTATTGCATTTTTATTTTATCGTGTTCAGCTTCACTTATTGGAATGTTTTCACCTAAAAGTTCCATTTCTTTTGGCAAGAATACACCTTGAACTTCTAAGTAATCAAGTAAATATTTACTTGGATTTTTACGTGTAATTTTTCCATCTGCTGTTTTACGATAAAGTGTATTTGATTCTGCTTCGTTATCATCGGTAACATAGAATTCTGTTACTTCAGCAATTTCACGAATAAATTTATGTGTTGCTTTATCTGTATAACCTCTTACATAAATACGAATTTGAACATATCTATGGATAGTTTTTAGGAATTGATCAATTTCTTGACTTGTTTCTAATAAACTATACATACGGTTTGGTATTGAAGCAGCTTTATCTGCGTGGATGGTTGATAAGATGTAGTGTCCTGATGATATTGAGTTTCTGACTGCTAATACTGCTTCTGCACTACGGACTTCTGATAATAAAATCCATTTTGGATTTTGACGCATACATGTTACTAGTACATCTGAATATGATGCAATATTATTGGTTTTCATTGCAACGATATCACGGTGTGGAAAAATTTTGTCAAGGTGTAGTTCTAGAGTATCTTCAATTGTTATTATTTTTTCATCTTCTCTTATTTTAGATGCTAGATATTTTACTAATTCTGTTTTTCCTGAACCTGTTTCTCCACAAACAATAATATTACAATGTCCTTTTATACAATATTCTAGGAAATCATGTATATCTGGTTCAATGTATTTATCAGCAATGATTTTTTCTTTTTGCAAACGAACTTTAGCGGGTGTTTTACGAATAACGCATGCTATTCCGTTTGTTGCGATTGAATCATGAACAAAATTCAAACGAAGTTCAGCACTTTCAGCATCTAGAAATGGGTGCGCCATATTAAAGGTTTTTCCCATTACATTTGAACACTGAAAGGCTAATTTTTCCATGAATGTATTATTAACTGCAGGATTTTCTACTCTATATATACCTTTAGATAATGTTTTTAAATGAATTTGACCATCGTTATCATAAGAAACGTCGGTAATATCTTCATTTTCTAAATATTCTTTTAATGGACCAAAATCTATTTGGTCGAACATATTATTATTCATTATTGACCTGTTTGTTGAGTAGTAGTTCCAGCGCTATTTTGGGCAGCTGCATCGCCAATAGTTATTGTTTCAATATCAGTATGAACTGTTCCATCTTTTTCTGTTAGTGTTGCAGTTACTGTTCCTGCCGCAGTAAAGTTTACTGTCGCTGTTGTTTTTGTAACTTTTACTTCTTTACCATCGTCTTTTGTATATGTACAAGTGTATGTACTTCCACAACCTTTTGGATATGTAATTGTTACTTTTTTAGTATTTGTACCACTAACTTTAAATGTTGGCATTAGTTTATCTGTTTCTACTGTGTCAACATCAGCGATTGGCGCAATGTTTACAGCGTGTGCTTCAATGTAATCTGCTAATTGTTGTGTAGATACTTCTGTAGCACCTTCTGCACTAACACTTCCTCCATGTGGAACTGGGAATAATTCTACTCCTAGTGATCCCATGTAAGATGCTTTCCTTAATAATAAGTTGATATTTTCTGGTACTCCGAAGATCATCATGTCTGGAGTTCTTTCTTCGCTTGTATTTTCAAATACATCTCTACCTGCAGAATCTTTAACAGCTAAAACTTCTACATTTTCTACTAATTTCCCTAACATTACTTTTTCATCAGTTCCGTTTCCAGTTTTCATGTAAATATCGATTTTGTTCCCTGGAAAAATTGAATTACCGTAAGTACTATCCATATCAACTGGGAAATTGTAAACGATTTCACCTTTTTTTACTTTTACAAATACTGAATCTGGCAATTTACTTTTTTCGATTACTGTATCTGTATAAAACATACTTCCTTTTGGAATTACTGAGTTAATGTTAGAATATTTTCCTACTACCGCATTTTTACTACGGATAACATTATCACTTAGTGATATATTTGGCATTGATACCATTTGTACCATGTCATCGGTTATTTCAGTTCTTGGTTGAATTGTTTCAACAGCAGTTGGAACTTGTACTGGTTCTACGGCTTTATTGATTTGAGTACTATAACCAATATATAGAAGTACTAGAATACCTATTACTCCTAAGATTGTAATTGTGTTTTTGTTTTTCAAAAACCTTTGTGCCGAAGCTACAAAATTATTCATATCTTTCTCCTCTTCTTTCTTTTATTTTTTTTAATATGGTGTTTCTAAAATTGCATCTATTTTATTACTAATATCGTAACCTTCTTGAGTTTCTCCATTAGGTAATACCGCGCTTGCATTAAATGATCCACTTGAACTAGTAACTTTAACACTTACTTTTGGTGGAGTTTCATTCACATCATAAAATTGAATTTTATAATTTCTAGATAAGTTTGCACTTTCTGAGTATCTTCTAAGAAAATTTTCTACAAATTTTTCTTTATTAATTCTATAATATCCTGTTTTTCTATGATAAGCATAATCTACAGCATCCCACATTGATGCTTCTGTTACTTCTTTTAATAGTTGTGAGTTATGTTCATCTGTGTTTGTAATTGTTTGAAAGAAAGCAATAAACAGAATAGAAGCTACACCTATCAAGACTACCATTATTCCCCAAAAAGCTTTATTCATTAACTACGCCCTCTTTCCGCACAATTTCTTAATTCATCAAAATTTTCAGTATTACATACACC
>CAMYRF010000101.1 GCA_947296775.1 uncultured Mycoplasmatota bacterium | reverse complement strand
CACAATTTTCACAGGCTGCATCTATATCATAATTCCATTTTGGTTTAAATGGGCAATTAGGATTAAGTGTGATTCCATTATACGATGTTTTTCCAGCTGTTCCTGCCGCATTATTACAATCAGTCGTTTCTGTTTTACTATATTTCCCAACAGTTACTTTGATCTTACAAGTACCATATAAATCACTTTCAGCACATTCTGCTTGGGGAGTTGGACAAGCTTCAAACTCATGTTTTTTCCCTTTACTATCAGTATATGAAGTTTGTCCATTACAATCAAAGTTTGTTTTCACATCTGTCCATTTATTTGTTTTAGGATTATATTTTTGGATTTTACATTGAGGTGTTTTTCCTACTTGCTTACAACGGTGAGCTTCAGAATATGAATTAGGGAACCAGAATATATAATACCCTTTACCACTGTCCATATTACCAAAGTTGGATCTGGTATTTTTACCATAACTGCCTTTTGCTGCATGAATACCGATATCAGACTGTTGAGTTTGAATATCCCCTTGATAACTTGAAGGATGTCCTTTCCCCATATAGTCGCCATCTCCATTAGCAGTTTTTCCTTTGTCATTGGCCATTTCTTTTCTTGGATATGCAGCTGTAATCTTTCCATTTTGACACCAAGATGTAAGTTGTTGGACTATTAAACGATATCCATAAGCGCTAAACTTAGGTCCTTGCATATGTTCTTTCGCCAAATCTTTTTCACTAACTTTAAAATATTTTCTCCATTTTTCTGCAGGCAAATATTTTTTTAGCCACCCCGAATTAGTTAAACTTTCTGCGGTTTTTCCATTTTTAATTTGTTTTGCTAATTCATATAGTGGACCTTCTGTTATAACATTATGAACTGTTACTTTGTTACTTTTAGCATACGTTTTAACACTTTTAGTGTAATTTGAAGAATTACTTTTAACTAAAACCACTAATGACGCCAGTGTATATCTCGAAGCATCTTTTGGTTTATACACCAATTCGATTTTATAGGCGTAGCCATGCATTTCACCGTTTTTTTTGATTCCGCAATCATGATACGTTGAAGAAGTTCCTGATATAACTCCATCTCCACCGCCTATTATCGTTCCAGTTCCACCTTCAGCGGATACTTGTCCCGCAAAACTAGTCAAAAAGATAATTCCTAAACTAAAGAGAAGTAGTTTTTGTTTTATTTCTTTCATTTTTCCATCCTCCTTTTAGCAAAAATTAGCAATATTATTAGCACTATACCTGATATAGTTATAATTACCCAAGTTTTATTTTGATCAAAAAACTCTTTCAAAATGTTCGTTTCATTTTGCTTTAATTCATTTTCTTCAAAAATTTTATCTGTATATTTATCAAATTCTTGCTCAAAGTGATCTTGTGTTATTTCGTCTGTATTCATCCATTTCTGGCAATATTTAAATTCAGGATAATCTATACAGTCTTCTATTGCACTAAATGAATTATAAAATGGTAAGGTTACATATTTTGTTAGTAAAAGTTCATCTTTACAATTTGCATCATTTGAATATATTCCATAAGCAATATTTTCTCCTGCAACATTTTCTGCAAAATGAACAGTTTCTGTATTTACTTTATTTCCGTCCGTTATATTTTTAACATATATATCATTTGGTATGTTTGTGATGTTAACGGTAAAATCTGGAGTCTCACCTGTTAATTCATAATTATAACTAAGTTGTACATTGGCTGCTATCCTAGAAAGTTCAGCTTGCCTTTCATAAGAACACTGTGCATTTGATATTAGCGGAAATATAAACATACATCCTAGAAATACAAACAAATATTTATAAATTTCTTTCAAAGGTCTAGCCTCCTTTCCATTATACCACAATTCTTTTATTTTATTGTATATTTATAGTTGTAGTCACGTATGTTAAATGTAAAGTAAATTTCACTTGCATTTTTAACATCACGATTAACTTCTATATAGTAAGCTTGGTCTTTGCCTGTTTTTGGTTTTACTAATTGCGAATCTATTTTATGTGAATACCAGTTATCGCCAATTTTATAATGAATAGTTCCAAATTTATTCAAGAAATAATATAGATTTCCTACACCTTCAATATTTGCTGCAGTATCTTCTTCAAACTCGCCATCGATTTTCATCAATGTTTTAAAATAATTTCCTGTTGCTGTTGGAGTTACATATTCATATGAAGTATAACATTTGTTTTTTGTTGAGCAAAAATTATAAGATATTTTAAATTTATTATCAATTGCAATTTCATCAATCGTAAGTTCTGAATTGCCTAATATACTTCCACTAAATGAAAGAGTTTCTTTTATATTTTCTTCTTTCAACGCTTTCACTTCTCTTAAGTCTTTTGGTTTTAAATTTACAAATATATTTTTAGCACCTAACTCACCTTTAACATAGCTAATATTATCATTTATTTTTAATGTCATGTTTTTATTTATTTCACTAACTGGAATGTTAAAAACTAAAATATAATTTGTAAATTCTTCTGATAGTGCTTCATTTGTATATGGTGAACCAATATCGGTTAAACTTGAAGCATAGTTAGAAGCTTGTCCATATGATTTATCGCCAATATGTAATGTGATTAAACCTGTGTTTAATGTTTGTTCTTCATCACTAGTTAATCTTCTAACATCGAATTTCACTACTACTAAAGCTCTATTTTTTTCATCTACTATTGCTTTACCGTTTTGATTAGTTTGTGTAATGTAGGTGTTTTTTATATTCATGGCTACACTACTTGCGGTGAATGTTTCACCTTCTTTGTAATCTGCCCTATAAATAGCTCTGTTGATAAAAATCAAAAAGATTATTATGATTACACTTATAATCAAAATTAAATTTATTAAAAATTTTCTTTCTTGATATGTATGAAAAATATTTCTAAATGTTTTTCTAACATTTCTATTCATTTTATTTCTATCAAATTCGACTGCCACTTCAAATTCTTCGTTGTCTTTTGTATTGATATCTAATTGTTGTAAGTCCGTAGCAAAATTGAAACTTTTAATATCAAATCCAGTAGCTCTTATAAGTGTCATGATTAAAGCGATTATTTGTAATCCTAAGGCAATATTCGTGATATCACTCGCAGCTTTAGAAACACGAATATCTAAAAGTGTTTCACTTATTCCGTTCATTAATGCATAATCGAAGCCATATAAGACGATAATTCCAATATATAAAATTAAGTTAAATATGTATAATTTTTTTGGTTTATCTTTAACAATGAAAACCGATAAGACTATTATGGTTAAGATAATGATTAGTAATGCTAGAAGGAAACTATAGATACTCATATAATTACCAATCATAAACCCATTACTGGCAGTAATGTAATCATTTATATAATCACTAAAAAACTTAGCTATTATTCCTGTACGGTAAATTAAAATACCCATTAAAATAGCCATTATTAAGTTTATTAATCTAAAGTATTTGATAAAAAACGCATAAGGTTTTCTGAGTATCATATAAAAGCCCTCCCCTAGTATAAATATATTATACCCTAAAAATGTCTAAAAAAAAAGTGTTTTTTTGGTTTTTGTAGTTTATTTAAATGCTTTTTTGTTGATTTATTTTTATATACTATTTAGTTGAGTTTTTTTTAATTTCCTAATTTTGTAATAAATGTAGCGCAAAAAAGGGAATTTTATTTTTTGTAAGTAATATCAAGAAATTTAGAAAAAACAAAGGATTATTCAATGCTTCAAAAAAACATACAATTAAACCTAACATGAAATCTGCAAAAGTATTTACCATTTGGTGTAGGTAAAAGAAAGAAATTAAATTTTGATCCAAAGATCACTGAAGAAAATGAATATAAGATATGGGCGAATACAATGCATAGTAGAGGTCTTGAACAAGATTTAAAAGAAAAATAATTAGAAATGGCTAGGAATATGCTTGAAGGAAATACTGATATTTCGTTTATATCAAAGGTTACTGATTTGACAAAAGAAAATATTGAAACTTTAAAATAAGTTTCAATATTTTTGTTATAAATATTTTAAAATGATTTTGTATTGTTTTTTTAAATCTTCATATTTTAATGAACAATTTGCTGGACTTGTTGATGGTAAATATATGCATGATATATTTGTTTCTTTTTTACAAAATTTATTATATAATTTTTCAGCTGTTTTACCGGTTACAAATATTGTTTGTATATTTGAATTTTTGATTATTTTGTTTAAATCATTGGGTCTTGCATTTTTAATACTACTGTCACTGGCGCCTTCTATGTTGCATGATTTTAAAACATCCCAAAGTGCGATATGATGGGTTAAAATCATATTAGTTTTTTCTTTTTTTGTTTCTGGATATTTTTCATTTAAAATATCTGAAATAACTTTCCAAAATCTATTTTGGGGATGACCATAATAAAAGCCTATTTCTCTTGATTTAGGTGATGGAATAGTTCCTAAAATTAAAATTTTACTATCTTGATTATATATTGGTTTTAAAATATGT
>CAMYRF010000100.1 GCA_947296775.1 uncultured Mycoplasmatota bacterium | reverse complement strand
CAGTAGAAAATAGAGGAACATTAAATGCAACATTAGAAAAAATAACACTAACAGAATCAAATAATCCAGCAATAAAATTTACTTCATCAGGATTAGAAGAGGGAAGTGAATTAAATGCAGGAGAGAATGCAACCTTAACAGTAAAAGTAGAGTATGATAATAATGTAACAAGTCAACCAGAAAGTACAGAAGGAACATTTACAGTAACATTAGATTACTCACAAAAAGAAGGAACCTCAGGAACTCCAAATACAGAAACAGCAGCAGATAAATTAATCGCAACTGAAACAACAACAGGGGATGGATTATATGCTGATGATTATGAATCAGGAAGATATATTTATAAAGGAGCCAATCCAAATAACTATATAACATTCAATGATGAAACATGGAGAATAATGAGTGTAGAATCAGATGGAACACTTAAAATCATAAGAGATACAAGCATAGGAAATATTGCGTGGGATACATCAAATTCAAATAATTGGACTCGCCCAGCAACATTGAATATATACTTAAATAATGATTACTATAATAGTTTAAGTAGTAAAGCCAAGAGTTTAATCCAAACTCATACATGGAGTATTGGTTTAGTGACTATTAATAATAGTGATTTGGCTGCACAAATAGAATCAGAAAAATCAGCGACATGGACAGGAAATATAGGATTAATGACATTAAGTGAATTTCTAAGATCAAATACTAATATAGAACAATGTGGAAACTATAGTTTAAATAATACTAATAAAGATACATGTAAAACAACAAACTATATAGTACCAACATCAGGATATTTATGGACTGTTTCGCCTCGTGCGAGTACCACGAACAGCGTGCTTGATGTGAACAGTTACGGCAACGTGGGCAGCCTCTACGCGCTCAACGACATCAGCGGCGTCTTGCCAGTTCTCTATCTAACATCTAACATCCACTTGGATGGAGAAGGAACATCAACAGATCCATATAAGATAGTTTCATAAGAAAATATCTAAATTTTAAGAAATTGCAAGAAATTGCATTTTTTTTATTTTCTTGCAAGAATTCGGGGTATAAAAACCGTATATTATATATGAGGCGGGAAAGCTAGGTTTTAACCTCTGATGAAAGGGGGTGAGGTCTATGGAGGTATAAGTGGAATTCTTAGTAATTCTTGTAGTTATTTTAGTTTTACTAAAAGACTACACCGACAAAAAATAGGCATAAAAAAACCTAGCTTAAGCTAGGACAACCCATGGAGATTTGGCCTGGTGGCCGCCTCACTAAATTAATTTTATCATATTTAATATATTATACAATAAAGAAATTGGGGGTTATTTGTAAAAATACAAAAATGCCAAATTTGCAAGTTTTTTATTACAAAAAAGGAAAGTTTGCAAAAACGCAATTTTTTTTATTTTCTTGCAGGGATTTAGGGTATAAAAACCGTATATTATATATGAGGCAGAAAAGCTAGGTTAAACCTCCAAATGAAAGGAGGTGTTATTTATGAATGCTGTAGGAGGAACATGTGGAATATTTAGTTATTCTCGTGGTGATCTTAGTTTTACTAAGAGATACTCCCAAAAAGCAGTAGGCAAAAAAACCTAGCTTAAGCTAGGACCAACCTTGGAGGTTTGGCCTAGTGGCCGCCTCACTAAATTTATTTTATCATATTTAAATATATTATGCAAGAAAGGAGAAAAATATGAAAAAGATTTTAGTTTTATTTTTGATGTTGTTTGGTGTTGGACAGGTTAGTGCTTTAGAATATTCGGACTATTCTGAGTTTAGTGAATATACAGATAGGTATATTAAAGGTGATGATTTAACTGATGTTAAAGTAGAAAGACGATATAAGTATTATAAGTTTGAAAAAGAATTAGGGGGTTATGGTGAGGACACTACTTTAGATTATCCTTATATTGATAAGGAAGATTTTATTTATACTGAATATTCGGGTGCTACTTTGGACAAGCCAGAGATTAAGGAAGGGCGTATTATTGAAACTGTTTTAGGACATCATTATAGTAAGATAAAAGATATTAACTATATCAAATTAGAAGCTCAAATGGCTTCGATTACTTTAGCTGATATTGAGGTTTTATATAAAGGTGAAAAAATTGAATATGAATTAGAACTTAATAATGCTAATGATGATTTTAAAATAGAACAGGGAGGATATATTAAATTTAATTTTTTAGAAGATATTGATATTAGATATATAACTGTGTCTTTTGATTTTATTTCTAGAAATAATAAAAATGCTTCTATATGTGTTAGAGCTGGTAGGGATCAGGAAGATTATTCTTTATCTTTTCATGAATATGTAGATAGTGGGAGTGTGTTTTGGAAAGGTATAAATATTCCGGGCTACGCAAGTAGTTATGAGGATTATTATTCTGAAGAAAATTCACCTATTGGTAGAGCTTGTAACCACATAGAAGATGTTACATTATATAAATATAAAGATATTATGTATCGCAATTATAATTTGATTAAGATTTATTATGATGATTATTTAAGCGATTCTTTTGAAGATTATATTTATAAGGATGATTTGTTATATAAGGATTTTTATTCTTTTAGAGTTAGAACTATTATACCTGAAAAAATAATTGAAGAAGCGAAAAGTGAACCTATTAATGTAGATGTTTCTACTAATAAGTTAAATGATAATAGTATCTATCATGAGGTATTAGATAAAACACAAAATGTTTATAAAATACCTGAAAAGGCAATATATTATCCTGTTAATATTAATAAAATAGAAGATTTAAAAGAGGTGAGTATATTTAAACTTATTTATCCGTTTATCTTTATATTTATTACGCTAGTCATATTAATTCTAGTTTTGTCGAAACTATATAAAAAGAAAAAAGAATGTGTTACAGTATGATGGGTGATGATATGCTGGAAATAGATATAAGACCAATAAGAGGAGTTTTATTTGTAAGACTAAAAGGAAAATTAAATAAATGTAATATAGACAAGTTAGAGACAGAAGTTATCAAATTTCAAAAAAAGGTTGGTATTAAAAATATTGTTTTTAATATTAATGAACTTGATGATATTGATAACTTTGGTAAATATGCATTAATTAATAGTTTTAATTTATGTATGAAAAATAAAGGTCAAAGTTTAATTTGTCTAGGTGATAATAAAGAAATATCAGATAAATTAAAGGATGTTTTTTCTAAATTTAATTTTGTTTCTGATGAGCTAGCTGCGGTAAATTTGATAAATTCATAGGAGGGGATATGGAAGATATTGCAGCAGTAATTATAGAAAATGAAAATTTAATATATAAACTTTCTAGTTATTTTCCTTATTATCAAGATAAAGATGATTTGTATCAAGCAGGATGTAAAGGAATGATTGAAGCTTATAATAGATATGATGATTCTAAGGGTGTGAAATTTACATCTTATGCTTATTCTTATATTTTAGGGGAAATGAAGAAAGTTGTTAGGGAAGATAAAAGTATAAAAATTAGTAGAGATATTAATACACTTAGTAATAAAATAGAAAAAGCTAGAGCTTTATTATCACAAAAGCTTATGCATGAACCTAGTATTTTAGAGTTAAGCGATTATTTGGAAATTCCAGAATATTATGTGGTTGAAGCTTTAAATAGTAAGGTTAGTTTAAAAAGTATTGATAGTAATGTTGGTGATACTAATATGATGCTTCAAGAAATTATAAGTACACCTAATGCCGATATAGATGATTTATTATTTTTAAAAACTGAACTTGAGAGTTTAGGAGAACCTGAAAGATCTATTATGATAAGTCGTTATTATGAAGATATGACTCAAAGTGAAATTGCAAGTACTTTAGGACTTAGTCAAGTTGATGTTTCTAGAAGAGAAAAGAAGGTTTTAACTAAACTTAGAAGTGAATTGACTTTTACACATAATTAAATTATAATTAAAAATAGGTGAAGTGTATGAATAATAAAGGTTTTACTTTGATTGAATTAATTATGGTTATTTTAGTTTTAGGAATAATTGCTGTAATAACTGTTCCAACGGTTAATACTATTATTAGAGATTCTAAGGAAAAATCATATAATAATCAGATTAAATTGATTGAAGATACTGCACGTACTTATATGTCAAATCATTCTTTAGAACTTCCTAGTCAAACTATTGGTTCTAGAACATGTGTTACTGTTGAGCAACTAAAAAAAGATGGTCTTTTATCCAATGAAGATATTATAAACCCAAATTATAAAAAAAATAGTGATGATGAAACTGAAAAATATGAAGTTTTAAATGGTTCAGTTAATATTTCATGGAATGGTTCAAAATATGTTTATAAATATTCTATTAATGAAAGTTGTGAGGAGCTACAATAGCTTCTTTTTTTATTGTGTGCTATATCTAAGGATAATATTACCTTTTTTTTGATATAGTGTATACGGTGAAATAGGATATGAGAAGAAGAAAGAAAAATAGGCAAATAAAATTTATAATGATAACAAGTATAAGTTTATTATTTATATTAAC
>CAMYRF010000099.1 GCA_947296775.1 uncultured Mycoplasmatota bacterium | reverse complement strand
ATAGCCTTATTGTTATCCATGCTGGATGGTATTTAATAATGAATGGATCTATATGCTCCCCATGGTCGGCTACAGTGTCTAATGTTCTTCCTATTTCAATTGCTTGTCTAACATTTTTACTAAATCTAATTATTTTTTCACCTATTTTTTCAGGTTTAGAATATATGTCGCCGTCTATTCTAATATAATCTATTGGCCAATCTTCGTTGTCGTTAAATTTTACACTTACACTACTAAATGTAAGATTTCCTACTTTTGTAGCGAAGTCTTTTTTTCTTTGCTTTAATGTCATAAAATATTCCTTTCTTTTATTTATGAAGGATATTATATAGCTTTTAAATGATGGTGTCAAATGACAAATTTGGCGTTTTTGTTTGCTTTTTATATGCATATTTAGGAAATATGTTTTAGGTTCACCTATGTAAGGTTTTCTATTACAAAAAAGGAAATTTTGTATAAATAAAAAGTAATCTAATTTTGATTACTTTCATATATCATTTTCCACATTTTTAATTCATTGTTTTCTTTTTTATATATAGCAAGTTCATTATTATCTTTATCTACAAATAATACTTTATCATAATCTGGTTTTAATTTTTGTCCATTGATTATTTTTTGTTTTAGTGAATCATCTACTTTTACTATATTTATATCTAGAGCATCTTGTATTTTTGTTATTTTGTAATTATTTTCTTTAATGTCTTTTATAGTATATGTGTCTTCTAATTTAAATTTTCCTTGAATAGTTCTGGTTAATTTACTCATTATACCTACTGTGTTTAGGCTCTGGGCAATATCTCTAATTAAACTTCTAATATATGTCCCTTTTGAAACTTTAGTATATATTTTGAAGATTGTTCTGTTATTTTCTTGTTTATAATCTAGAAGTTTTAAATCATATATTGTAACTTCTTTTTTTGGTAAAATTACTTCTTCATTTTTTCTTGCATACTCATATAGTTTTTTTCCTTTTACTTTTACAGCTGAATATTTTGGAACTTCTTGATTATATGTAGTTATGAATTTTTTTAATTTTTGTTCTATTTCACTTTTTGAAATATTGGTTTTTTCTTCTTTTATGATTGTACCTTCGGTGTCTAAAGTATCTGTTTCTAATCCTAGGGTTACTTCGGCTATATATTCTTTTTTTGTACTGGTTAATATTTCGACTAATTTAGTGGCTTTGCCTAGACAAACTACTAATACTCCTTCAGCCATTGGATCTAGTGTTCCAGTATGACCTGCTTTGGTATTTAATAGCTTTTGAACTTCATTGACAACATCTCTACTGGTTATTCCTTTGGGTTTATTTATTGGTATTATACCGTTTATATTATTTTTGTATTTCAAATGTTGTTCCTTCTCTTGTATCTTTGATTATTATATTATGTTTTTGAAGTTCTTCTCTTATTTGATCGGCTTTTTCGTAATCTTTATTTTGTTTTGCGGTATTTCTTTCTTTGATTTTATTTTCAATATATATTTTTAAATCGTTATCTATTGTTTCTTCTTTTAATAAGTCTAGGCTTAATACTTTATCAAAATCATTTATTAAGTATAATTTACTTTTACCTGAAAGATCTGATTTTAATACATCGTATAGTACTGTTAAAGCCTGTGCGGTATTTAAATCGTTTTCTAAAGCTTCTTTAAATTTATCTTGATATACTTTTATTTTATCTTCTTCTATATTTCCTTCATCTTTGATGTTTTTTATTTTATTTAGTAATTTATTATAGCTATCTTTCATGTTATCTAGATTATGGAAATCAAAAAGTAATTGTTTTCTATAATGAGAACTTAAACACATATATCTAAACACTAAAGGGTTGTATCCTTTTTCTATTAGGCTATTTACGGTTAAAAAGTCTCCTTTTGATTTACTCATTTTTCCGGTTTTATCATTTAAGTGTTCTGTGTGAAACCAATAATTACACCATTTGTGGCCTAAATAACTTTCTGATTGAGCGATTTCGTTTGTATGATGTGGGAATATATTATCTACTCCGCCACAATGGATATCTAAATACTCGCCCAAATTATTGATAGCAATTGCGGAACATTCTATATGCCATCCAGGATATCCTGTTCCAAATGGACTATCCCATTTTAATTCTTGGTCATCAAATTTTGATTTTGTAAACCATAAAACAAAATCACCTTGGTTCTTTTTATTTTCATCTTTTTCAACATCTTCTCTAGCGCCAATAACCATTTCGTCGTTTTTATTTATTAATGAATAATAATTATTTAGTTTACTAATGTCAAAATAAATGTTTCCATTAGATTCATAGGCATAGTCTTTTTCTAATAGTTTTTCTGTCATTTTTATATATTCACTTATGTATGATGTTGCAGGTACGACTATGTCAGGCCATTTGATATTTAATTTTTCGCAATCTTTTTTAAATGCTTCGGTATATTTTTGGGCAATATCTAAAACGGTGGTGTGTTCTCTTTTTGCTCCTTTTAACATTTTATCGTCACCACTATCTGAATCACTTGTCAAATGCCCAACATCGGTTATATTCATACATCTTTTAACATTATATTCTAAATAATTTAATGATTTTTCTAGTATATCTTCTGATATATAATTTCGCATATTTCCAATATGAGCGAAGTGATATACTGTTGGTCCACATGTATAAAGGGTTACTTCGTTTTTATTATGTGGAATGAAGTTTTCTATAGTTCTTGTTAATGTGTTATAAAGTTTCATTTAATCACCTTTTTTCCCTATATACATTATAGCATATTAGGGGTTTTATGTGAATTGTTTAGCTAATTTTTGATTTGTTTATTTATTTCGTAAATTATTTTAAATTCTTCATCGATTTTTTTATATGTTTCTTTTATAATATCATCATATTCTTTTGTTTTTTGATGATAGTTTTTTAGTTTTATTTTTTGAAATATTAATGGTTTATTTTCCGTTAGCATATCTAATTGTTTTTGATAAAATTTTATTTTTGTATATAGGTGTTCTAAATAAAGGTTGGAACTTTGCAATTTGTTTTTTAATTGTAATTTGATAATTTTTTCTTCTAGGCTATATTTATTTCGGTTATTATCTTTGTTTTTCATTCATACTCCTTTCTTTACAACATACTGCTGTTTAAATTATAACACAAAATAGCATAAAATAATAACTGAAAGTAGCAAATCGCTTATATTTTTCTCCTAAATGGGAAAATTAATCTAGGTGGTAGTATGATTAATTTTAAAAGAATAAAAGATATTAGAGAAGATCATGATGTTAGTCAGAAAGATATGGCTGAAATCTTGGGAGTTAATCGTTCTACCTACTCTTTATGGGAGTTGGGTATTAATGTAATTCCTTTGAAATTTTTATGTACTTATGCAGATTATTTTGGTGTTAGTATTGATTATGTTTTAAACTTAACTAATAATAAAAATACCAACATTATTTATAATGGACTTGATTTAAAAATTCTTGGTCAAAATATGAAGATGATAAGAATTTCTGATAATTTATCTCAAGAAAATGTGGCAAATATTTTGCAGGTTACGCAAGCTTGTATTGCTAGATATGAAAAAGGTTTGGTTTGTATTTCTACATCTAACCTTTATAAGTTTTGCAAAGAGTTTAATGTATCTATGAGTTATATATGTGGGAAATCTAATAAATAGATTCCCTTTTTATTATAACTGGGCGGTCGATTTTTTCAAATAAAAAACCGTTCTTTTGAACGGTTAATTGCTTAATGGTGCGGGCGAAGGGACTTGAACCCCCATGCCGTAAGGCGCTAGATCCTAAGTCTAGTGCGTCTACCAATTTCGCCACGCCCGCAATATAAATGGTGGACCCTGATGGACTCGAACCATCGACCGTCCGGTTATGAGCCGGATGCTCTAACCAACTGAGCTAAGGGTCCAATACATCTGACTTTTATATAATAACATATTACAATATTTTATGCAATAACTTTTGAAAAAATAATAAATAATTTGGTGAAATAAATGATATATTTTAATTAGTGAGGGATTTTCTCATAAAAAGGGAAACATTGTAACTTATCGCAGGTATTAAGATTAAAAAATCTGTCTTAGGCAAATTTGTAGAGCTTATTAGTACAAAAAGGAACTTTTATAAAATGAAAAAAAGCATTATTTAATACTTTTTCTTGGCTTATCTACATTAATTTGGCTATTACCTTTTATAATAAGTTCTCCTAGTTCAATTTCAGATGGTTTCGCGGATGAAATTATCGTATCTGTAAGATTGGTAATGTCTGAATATAATTTTAATTGTTCTTTTTGAATAGCAAGTTCACTATTTTCTGCATTAAGTGTATGACAATTAATTTTTGCTTCATTATAAGGTAAAATAATTGTAGTATCTACTAAATGAAGATTATTACAATTTATATTTAAGGCTTGCGTTCCTAAATTTAAGAAGCTATTTCTAATACTTAAACTTTGTGTTGTAGCAATAAGACTATTAATTACTGTTTTATATAATTCATTTTCTTGGTCTACTGTATACATGTCAGTAATGTTTTGGGTATAATTTGCACCTTTTACAATAATACTTTTAGCTTCTACGTTTAGTGGAATTGTATAGGCTCCGTTTGTTAAATCTAATATCTG
>CAMYRF010000098.1 GCA_947296775.1 uncultured Mycoplasmatota bacterium | reverse complement strand
GGTAATGGTTTTAAAGTCTTCATTTTGCATGGCATAACTCATTAATAGTGCCATATCGTAGGCTGAGGAAATGTTTCCTTTGTCTTCATCTAGGCCACTTGGGTTATTGAAAGTGGTGTCGTTCATGCCTAGTTCTTTAGCTTGTTCATTCATTTTTTCGACAAATTTTTCGATACTACCTGAGGTGTTTTTGGCTAATACTAAAGCGGCATCATTACCACTTCTTAGCATTAGTCCATATAGTAAATCTTCTATGCTGATTTTTTCTCCTTGTTTTACATATATTCCTGATCCATGAGCTTTTAGTATTTCATCACCGACTATTATTTGTTTTTGAATGTCGATGTTTTCTATTACTACTATGGCTGTCATTATTTTTGAGATTGAGGCTACACTTTGGGTATAATGGGCATTTTGAGCGTATAAAATGCGATTGTTATCGGTATCCATTAATACTGCCCCTTTGGCATTTGTACTGAATGCTTTTACATTTAATGGAATTACTAGTAATAATATAATTAATATTTTTTTCACTTGTATCACCTAAATAAGTGTATGATAACTTGGACATTTTTATTAATAGAAAAAGGACTATATCACCCTGCATATAGTCCATTGATTTTATTTAAGTCTTCATCACTTAGTTCATTTAATTTCCAAACATCATTTTGTTTTGTTAGTGTGAAATTTATTGTGTATGTTGATGTTTCTGTTACTTTTTCTAGTTCTTCTAAACGATATGTACTAAAGATTGTTTTATCGTAATTGCCATCTTCACCGTTAAATTCTTCTTTGTTTTGGCTTTTGTAATTTTCAGCATCAGAAACTGATTTGGCGTAATTTCTAACGGTTATTTCTGCTTCTACTGTTGCATTATCGCCATCTATTTTTTCATTTTTTATTTCATATTTTAAATCTTTGTAGTGTTTTTCCATAAATTTTCTATAATCTTTACGGTCATCATCACTTAAGGTTGTGTCGGCTGCTAATGTAGAATCTAAATCTTCTATTACTGAGTCATCTAATGTTTGATAATTATTTAGAAATGCTTCTACTTTTTTTGTTGGGGTATTATCTAAATTTGAATTACAACCTGTTAGAATGAATAAACATGATGCTAGAACTAATAAAATTTTTTTCATAACTTCCCTCCTTAATTATATTGTGGGAAATTACTTGTTTTTTATTCAGTTATTTTGCGTTTTTTTCTAATTTTTGGATTTCTGTTTCAACTTTTTTTACTTCTTTTTTTATTTTTATTTTTAAATTAGGGAAAGCATTTATTAAACGTTTTGTAAGTACTGATTTGTTTTTTAAAGCATTTCTTACTCTAGCGGTTATTTCATCAGTGGCATCTTTTGCGCCTGTTAAACCAACTTTTTTTATTTTTGAGACAACGTTAAATGAAATTATAAAGTCGATTATTATTAGGATGGCGAGAATAACTACAATAAAACTTTGTATTGTGTGTGGAATCTTATTTATTAAGCTTATAAAAAATGGATTGGTAAAATGAACCATTAAAACACCTAATGCTCCAAAACCTAAACTGGCTTTTAAACAAATTCTACCATTCAAGTTATATTTATCATGGCTATAATCCCACCAACGTACTTTAAATATTTTTTCCATCATATAACTTGTAAAATATTCTAGGCAAGCGCCTAAGACAGTAGCTAAGATAAATAGTACGGGTATATCACTATGATATTTTGCTAGAACGATAGTAATTAATATTGCGCCGCAACCATAAATTGGACAAACGGGTCCGATTAAAAAACCTCTATCTACTATCTTTTTTTCTTTTATTCCGACTAATATTTCTTCCATTAGCCATCCTAAAAATGAATATATTATGAATAATAAAAATAATACGTTTAAATTCATGTACATCACCAACTTCTTATTGTTATTCTATCATGTTTTTTGATGAAATACAATTTAAAAAAAATAGGTATAAAATTGTACCTATTTTTTATCTGCAACACTTTTTATTTCTTGTAATTCAAATCTATATTTTTGTTTTATATTTGGATGTTTTTCGTGATCTACTTCACTTAGAAACATGTTTATTTCTCTAATCCAAAGACTGTTATCATCATATAATTTTCGATAAACAACATATTTTTCTTTTGTTTCAGAGTGATTGGCAATATCTTCTACG
This sequence comes from uncultured Mycoplasmatota bacterium, assembly GCA_947296775.1. Taxonomy (GTDB): domain Bacteria; phylum Bacillota_I; class Bacilli_A; order RF39; family UBA660; genus Coprosoma. The sequence continues at coordinate 2,494 of CAMYRF010000098.1, read as the reverse complement.
ATATAATAATTGCCTTTAAAATGTCTATATATACCGTGTATTTTTATTTCGTTCATATTATCCTCCTAAGTTGCATCGTAGTTAGAAACTTTTGTTGCTTCTGTATTTAAAACTTCTAACTGATTTTTTGTTAAAAATGATTTATGTATATTTGCTGTTATAACATATCTATCAAAATAGTTATCATTCATAACGAAAAATTGGTTACCATATTCATGATGACTGTTTTCTACTTTCCAACGAACTGGTTTTTCATTTTCAAGGTGAACGCCTTCAAAAACCATTCCATGTTCACTATTAATTATTCTTGTTTGTAATCCTTCTTTATAATCTAGTAATTTAATATCTAATTTTTCATAATCATGAAGTCTAGTATCTAAAATATTTATTTCGCGGTATGGCGAAATACTAATACGGCATCCAAATTTAACTGGTAAGCCATGTTTTAATTGTTTTACTATTAGTTCTTTTAGTTCCGTTTTTGGTAAATTAATAAATTCTAGATAAGGATTTTCATAATCATGACTGCTAAATTCTTTATAATATTTGTGATAATAATCAATATTAGGGTTACAAACTATAAAAACAAAATTATCTAAATTTAATGTTAAATATTTATTTGTAAATTCTTTAGGGGTTATGTTTTTTAATTCAATTAATTTACCATTTTTATCAATATAATTAAAATCAAATTCTAGTGGTGGTTCACCTGAAACTTTAGATAAGAAAGAATACATTTCATTTAATTTTTGCTTTTTTGTTTCATATAATTCGTTTTTGTTTTTTATTTTTTTTAGTTTTAGGAATTCTAAACATTCTTTAGCAATTTTTTCAGACCACAAAATTAAAAATTTTTGTGAGTTGTTGGTTACTTTTGTTTCTGGCATAGCTTCACTTGGAACTAAACCATATTTTTTTACGATATTAGCAAAGTTTGTATAGTAACTTCCTTCAGTTAAACTTCCACACCAATTATTTAAAATATTTTGATAAAGATAATCTATGTTGGCATCATTTTCAATTATATAGTTATATATAAAATTTGTTTTTTCTAGCTTATCAAAAAAGGTTAAGTAATTTATTGATAGTGTCAAATCATCTGGATTAATATTCATGTTTTGGATTATATTTCCTTCAATCATATTAATGCTAGAAAAACACCAACACCTACCACTTTTTAACTGATCATACAAATGATAACTAGGAAGATCCACATTGAATATAAATGGATTTTCTTGTATGATTTCTGGTTTTAATACTCCGTAATCTATTCCTTTGGTTGTTATATCTTTTTCAATTTCCTTATTTTCTTTTGTATTATATATCTTTTTAAATTCTTTAATATCTTCTAATGTTAATTCCTTCATAATACACCCCTACTATTCTATTTCATTATATCATATTTTTATGTTCTTATTAATATGTAAATAGAATAATTTTTTATATTAAAACCGCTTGAATTCAAGCGGTTAATTTCAAATTGGTGGAGCCGGGGAGACTCGAACTCCCGTCCAAATACACTTCAAAGAAAATCTCTACAAGTTTAGTTAGCTAAGAGATGTCCTAATAAATAAAGTAGCTAACAACTAATTTATTAGTAAGCCTATAAAATTCGTTATTATCTCTAGGCTAGATAATAATATATCCCATTAAAAGTGAGCCCTTTAAATTCCCTATGGGAGAAGGAATAGAAAGAGCAGCTTCGACTTTTTCTTAAGCGAATGCTAATTGGCCATTATAGCCTTCATTTTTTCCAGTTATATTTAACTGTGTATTTTACGATTACCATCGACTTGCAATTTTAATCTCCATGTATCTGTCGAAACCAAAGCGGCCCCATGTAAGAGATATTATATCATGTTTTATTTTATGTGTAAATATTACCTCTTTAGTCTAGCTCTAATATCTCTTTCAATATCTTTTTGTTTGATACTTTCTCTTTTGTCGTAATCTTTTTTACCTTTGGCTATACCTAGTAACAATTTGGCTTTTCCATTTTTGAAATAAAGTTTAATTGGTACTAGGGTGAAGCCTTCTAATCTTATTTTATCATTTAATTTTAATATCTCTTTTTTATGAAGTAATAATTTTCTAGTTCTTGTTTCATCATGATTGAAAATATTTCCTTTGTCGTAATGGCTTATATGCATATTTATAATTATTGCTTCGCCATTTTTTATTTTGGCATAACTATCTTTTAGGTTGGCCTTACCTTCTCTTATTGATTTGATTTCAGTACCAGTTAAAACAATACCGGCTTCGATAGTATCAAATATTTGATAATCATACTTCGCTTTCCTGTTGTTTATTTCCATCTTTATCACCTTTTTTTGCTAGTTTAAAGTTTATTAGGCCTTTTTCTTTTATGACGCTATCTACTATTATATCTATTTTCTGTCCAACCATATATCTTTTTTTAGTTCTTTTGCCTATTAAACTAAATGTTTGTTCTTGGTAAAAGTAATAATCATCGTCTAAGTCATCTATTCTTATC
>CAMYRF010000097.1 GCA_947296775.1 uncultured Mycoplasmatota bacterium | reverse complement strand
ATATATCCTCTACAGCTTTCTGTAAATCAATATCAATTGATAATACAATATCATTTCCGCGCGAACCTTCTTCAATTAATTTATATGAGCCATCACTAGTAACAATGTATTTATTTTTCTTTCCCTTTAAAAGATCTTCGTATTGATACTCTAAATAACTAGTCCCAACACGATCATTCATACTGTAACCTTTGTCCAAATAATAATCCTTAAGTTCGGCAGGTATCCCAGATTTAGAAGAAGAAACAGTACCAAATATTGTTTTAAACACATCACCATAAGGATATACTCTTTCCCAATCGAGTTTCGTATTAACACCTTTTAAAGTACTAATGTTTTCGCCAACTAAAGCATACTCAGTATCTGTAACATCCACACTTTTAATATCCTTTTCGTCATAAGAATATCCAGTATTCATTAGTGTATAAATATAAGCTGCCTTTTTATCATTTTCATCATAGATAGCTAAATCTTCATCAGTAATACGTTCAAGTTTTAAATTCTCAATATCATCCGCAGTAAGTTTTCTTTTCTCTAGTTTACCCCACTCTTCATCAATTATCTTTTCTTTACCTTTTTCTTTATTATTTTTAAGCCAAAACATCTTAAAATTATAATCAGATAGCTTAGAATAATCAAGCGAAATCATATCCGCAAGCTTATAAGCAACTTCCATTTCATCTTTCACTGTTACACCATTAGGTTTTTGATAATAAATAACCTTATTAGCTTTATTATCAACAATTAATTTTCCATTTCTATCATATATACGTCCTCTAGGTGCACTTGGTCCATCAACAACCTTTTGAGTAAGAGTTTCCATCTCCGCCTTATAATGTTCCTTATTAACAACTTGGACAACAAAAAGACCACCGATTAAAATAATAATCGCAAAAACAATAATAGTTGTTAAAATATTATATCTTTTTTCAATTTCCCTTTTAATATCCTTATTAACCTTATATCCATAAGAATAATGTAAAGGTTTATGCCTTTTAAACAAAGGACCTTTAACTAAAGATTTAATTTTTTCTTCTTTCTTCTTTTTTCTCACTAGCGCACCTCCTTTATAACAAAATCCCCCTAATTACATATATTTATATAAGGGGGTAATTATGAACAGTTTAATAAATCAATATGTAAAAAAATTAACTATAGATAATATAAACGATTTCGCACAAAAAAACAATATAAATTTAAATAAAAAAGAATTAAATGTTCTTTTAGAAGTAGTGCAAAATCATTACCAAAAAATTTTAAATGGTGACGATTCCATAAAAGACTATCTAAAAGAACATTTAACTAAAGAAAACTACGATAAAGTAATCAAAATATATAATGAATATAAAGAAAAATATCAAAATTATTTATAATAATTTCTTATTTCACTAAGTAAATTTACATCAAACTTTTTATTTCTAATCATTTCAATTTCTTGTTTATATGGTGGATAAGTTCTATCCTTGCCACCATCAGTAGACACATAAGGGGTTTCTAAAATTTTAGGAACTTCTTTTAATTTGTCATGGTAAATCACTTTAAGTAAATTATCAAATCCAATATTACCAAAACCAATGTTTTCATGACGATCCTTATGTGAACCTAAAATATTTTTACTATCATTAACATGAACACATCCGATTTTACCTACTCCAATAACACTATCAAATTCTTCTAATATCTTATCAAAATCAGATAAATCATATCCAGCATCAAACATATGACAAGTATCAATACACACCATTACTCTATTTTTATATTTAATGCCATCTATAATTTCACTAAGCTCTTCAAAAGTACGCCCCACCTCAGTTCCTTTTCCTGCCATAGTCTCTAAACAAATAATTGGACCATCTTCGCTCTCTAAAACCATATTTAATCCCTTTATAATATTTTGTATCCCCTTCTCAAGGCCAAGTCCAACATGACTGCCAGGATGTAAAACCATCTTATTAACGCCAAGCATTTCAGTTCTTTTAAGCTCCTGTTTTAAAAAATTAACGCCAAAATTAAATTTTTCTTCATCCTTATCATTAGCTAAATTAATAATATAAGGAGCATGGACAATGACATTTTTAATATCAACACCCTGTTCTTTCATTGTTTTATGAGCAAGGTCTGTAAGTTCCATATCAATCGAACTTCTAATTGTATTTTGAGGAGCACCTGTGTAAAACATAAACGTATTCGCTCCATATTTTAAAGTTTCTAAAACACTTCCTACTAAACCTTCAGTACTGTTATAAGAAACATGACTACCTATAATTAAATCGTTCATAAAATCACCATTAACATCATACCACATTTCACAAACTAATAAAAGCTTACTCAGTTAGTTTAGCTAAAAATTTAAAGCTTACATCAACCACTTTTTTCACCCCACTTTCAGCCACATTTGAAACCTTAAGACAAAATTTAGAAATACCATTTTGATAATTTTTTTCATTAGTTTTTAAATACTTTTCCACATCAACTTTTTTACCTGCTGCCACATCAGCCTCAAACTTTTTGATTTGACTTTCAGTTAAAGCCACTTGCTTTCTATTTTCATACTCCACATATCCCGCACTTTGTGAAATATAAAGTGCCATAAAAGTCACAAATAAAGTCAAAAAAACATATCTAAATATTTTCTTTAAAACATCACGCTTCATGAACAAACTCCGCAATAATTGGGGCAAGCAGTTCAATAGTATTTAAAACTTCGTCAATAGTATTAGTATCAGTTCCTATTTCTAAAACTGTTAGTTTTGGACTTAAGTCTTGATTATAAATACCATTATTTCCAGAACCACCTTTAATTAAAACGCCTCTAGTTAAAGTAGGATATTTTTCTTTAATCATATTATTTAATTTATTAGTCATTTCTAAATTTTGTTCATAATTATCATGCTCATTACCAACAACAAAAACTAACTTAGCCACTGATTTATTATTAATAACTGCAGTCGATTTTTCTTTAGGAATACTATCCCTGTGTAAATCTAAAATTAACTTAAGATTAGGATTTTTCTCAATAGTTTTAGAAGCAAATACCCTGCTAGCTTTATAACTTTGTGCATGCTTCATATTATTTAAATTCATATAATCAATTAAATTATCTTCCATAACAATAGTACTAACATCAAGTTTTTCTAATTTATCTTGAAAAATATATGATGCCATCATAACCCCTGGTGTAATATTATAAGGTTCTAAAGCCTTGCCTTGATACTGCTCAGCTTGATGAGAATTATAAATATAAACAAGAGGAACCTTTTGTTCTTTAGAAACTTTCTCCTCCTTGTTAGGATTGCTTACATACCCACTAGACTCCATCTCATTAGCCTTATAATGAAAAGTATTTTCTAAAATACTTACTGGGCTATTAATATCAAAAAAATAAGAAAAAGCTTTACTCAATAAATTATTAGCTTTTTTTTCATAAAGTAAATGATAATTAGAATCCGCAAGCAAACCTTTAATAAAATCTTCATTAGTATCCGCAAGTTTAATATTCATAATTACATTAAACGTTACCTGATACCCTAAAAACACTAAAAAAGCATATCCAAAAATACGAAACTTAAACTTTCTTTTCTTTTTAGTTTTTACTTTTTTCATTATATCGCCTCTTTTTAACTACATTATATGAATTAAAAAATAAATAAATTGTAGAAAAAGAGATTATGACAAAATCATACAAAAAAAGGATGAAACACCCTTAATTTATTTTATATGGATTATCTATAGTCCCTTCACCTGATAAAATAATTTCAGATGTTAAATAAAGAACAGGAACAACACCATAATTGTCAAAACGTGCAGCATGACCAGAAAGAGTTCCATTAGGAGTAACATCAAAAACAATATCAGCAGAGTCACCATCAATAAAAGGAGACAGCAACCTCATACGTGAAATTGTTGTTGTAGTTACTATATTAAACAACCAATTATGAGTATTACTATTAGAATAACAATCACCACTATTAGTATACGAAAAAACATTTGTACATGCCATATTATTACTCGCTTTTATATATTCAGATACTGTAAGTAAAGCAATTTTACCATTCCACTGATATTTCTTTTCTTGGTTTATTGTAGAAATTAACGTATCAGCATTTTCAGGAATTACTGGTCCCACCATGAAAGTTCCTACTACTATTTTCCCTCTTGCTTCTGAATTTAAACCATTATAATATGTAGTATTTAAATAAGTATTTAATTCTGCATCTTTATTTACAACCCCACTTGTATTTCCAATTACAAAATTATCTATAGCCATCCATACATTACATCCATAATCAAGAGCAGCACTTTGTGAACAATATCCAGTTGTACGAAGCCCTAGACTATCAAATGATTTATCACCTATACTATTCATTCTTATTATCTTTAATGTTCCATTATTTTCAATAGAAAGTATGCGCCACATCTCATTATTAAAAGTTATATAATTATTTGGATTACCCCCTTTGTAAATATATTTTCCTTCTTCATATATATCTTTATATAATCCATCATTTTCTCTAGTTGTATAAACTTTCAAACCACCCATAATTATATGTTCCTTATCTTTTATATTTCCCTTAGCCGTTATATTTAAATTAGTCTGAAAAGCAGCATAACCTACAATCATTATACATAGCATTCCTACTGCAGCAAATATGATTAATTTCCTTTGTCTATTTCTTTTTCTTCTTCTCATTCTATTTCACCATATACAGCTTATCAAAAAAAAAAAAAAAAAAAA
>CAMYRF010000096.1 GCA_947296775.1 uncultured Mycoplasmatota bacterium | reverse complement strand
GAACCAAATAGAGAAAAACCAAAAACCTACTATTAAAGTATAATCATATACTTTTTTTCATGTGTAAAACTTGAAACATAAAAGTATATAAGATATAATGAAACTAGGAAGAAGATGATAAAATGGAATATATAATAATTGGACTCTTAGTCATAATTCTAATAGTTAGTGTCATATCATTAACAAAAAACATAAATGAATCAAATATTACAGAAAGACTCGGAAAACTAGAAACTGAAGTCGTAAAAGAACTAGGAATTTTCAAAAGCGATCTAGCTGAAAATACTAATGAAAACTTTGAAAAATTAAATACAAAAATAGAAAACAGATTAAACCAAATAAATGATAAAGTAAATGAAAGATTAGACCAAAACTTCGAAAAAACAAATAAAACATTTGCTTCAGTTTTAGAAAGATTATCAAAAATAGACGAAGCTCAAAAGAAAATAGATATTCTTTCAAACGATATAGTTTCACTACAAACAGTATTAACAGATAAAAAGACAAGAGGAATATTTGGAGAAATAAATCTAAAACACATATTAGAAAATGTTTTTGGAACCAACAACGAAAAAGTTTATAGTCTGCAATATACATTAAGTAATGGAACCATCGCAGACTCAGTAGTAAAAGCCCCAGAACCTTTAGGCCTAATTGCTATTGATTCAAAATTTCCATTAGAAAATTATCAAAATATGGTGGATAAAAATAATCCGAGAAGAAATGAATCAGAAAAACTATTTAAACAAGATATGAAAAAACATATAGATGCTATTGCCAATAAATATATAATTCCAGGTGAAACAACAGACCAAGCAATTCTTTTCTTACCAGCTGAAGCCATTTTTGCAGAAGTAAATGCATATCATCAAGATATAATGGATTATGCTTATAAAAAAAGAGTGTGGATTACAGGTCCAACAACACTAATGAGTACTTTAACAACACTTCAAATCATCATGAAAAATGTTGAAAGAGATAAATATACAAAAGTAATTCAAACAGAATTAAGATTACTAGATGATGAATTTAAAAGATATAAAGATAGATGGGATAAACTCTCAAGAAGTATTGATACCGTTAGTAAAGATGTCAAAGATATCCATACAACAACAGAAAAAATTACCAAAAGATTTAATTCAATCAATGGTGTAGAAATGGAAGGGATAGAGCATGAAGAAACTAAATATATTGCTGATAATAATCACACTAGTATGTAGTGCATGTACCGTTTTAAATGAACTTGATAAAAGTATAGTAATAATACTAAAAGATTCAAGTATATTTTTAACAGTATTTTTACCATATATAATTGAAAAACTATTTAAAATAAAATTACCAGAAGGATGTAAAACAGTCTGGATAATATTTATTTTCTTAGCGCATTATCTAGGTGTAGCAGCTGAATTTTATAACAAATGGGAAGGCTTTGATAAAGTAACCCACACAATATCAGGAGTTTTAAGTGCATATGTAGCAGCCATAATATTACAGTATAATAAATCAAAAAAACTACCATTTAATGTATTATTTATATTATCATTTACTTGGTTATGTGCAGGACTTTGGGAAGTATTTGAATTCACTTGCAATTACCTATTTGGTGGAGATGCCCAAAGAGTTGCCGCAACAGGAGTATCAGATACCATGTGGGATATGATAGTTGCCTTCTTTGGTTCAATCGTTTTCAGTATCTACTACATAATAAAAGTAAAAGTAAATGAAAAATAAAAAAAGTTTTACTATAACAGTAAAGCTTTTTTTATTTGTATAAAATTAACAAAAAGTTATCGACATTAGCGGCGAACATTTGTTATAATCAAGATGCAGTAAACATAAAAAATACAAAGTGAACCATATATTAAAAAACAGAAATGGGAAAATTTCAAGAAATTTATAGATAACTATAATAGCTGGTAATAGTAATAAAATCAATATTTTGGACCATTTTGTTGAGTTCAACAAAATGATAGAAATGCCCAAGTGTTCACAAAGTGACGAAACAATAATTCCCATTTTGGAGTTTACTCCAAAATCGCAAAGGTGACACAAAATACTAGAAACCATAAATATACTAGTATAAAATAAAAATAAAAACATACAATAGAGTTGAAAGTCAAGATAAATTGACTTTCTATAAAATATGTGTTACTATATTAGCACATAAGTAATTATGTAATTGATTGCATTGTGAAGAGTTTGTCTCGAAGAACATATAAGTCAATCAAATAATTGCATCATGAGTAGCATTGTGAAGAGTTTATCTCGAAGAACATATAAGTCTATTCACTGATAGAGAACTCTATTAAATAGGGTTCTCTTTATTTTTATATTAGGGAGGGTGAATATATGAAGAACGGACAAATATATCACATAAATTTTAAAGGAAACAAGGGAACAGAAATAAATAATATTCATTTAGGAATTATTTTTACCATTCCACACGTTTCAAATATGTTTTTTTGTATACCCTTAACTAGTCCAAAAGAAAAACATTTTAAAGCCAAAGAAGCATTTGATAAACGCGACCATTTAAAGCTTAAACATCAGACTTTGATTTATATAGACCAAACAGATTCTATCGCACTGCTTGACCAAATAAGAACAATCTCTGAAAAACGATTATTAAATGCCTATAAAGATATAAACAATGATGGTATAGTTTTAACTACCAAAAATCTAAAACTAATAGAAACAAAAACCCTAAAATATTTAAAACATATATTAACTATAAAAAATCAATAAAACAACTAGAAAAAGAAGAACAATTAAAACTACAAACCAAATAATTTACACAAAAACAGTTATTAAACTGTTTTAATTTACCTAAATACTATATTTTTTAATAAAAATAGACTATAATAAATAATAGAGGTGATAATACATGGAAGAAAAAATATATGAAATAATCACAAGTCAAAACAAAGCAATTACTTATGAAGAAATAGAAGAAAAATTAGAAGATGAAGAAAAAGAAGAATTACCTAAAATATTAATAGAACTTGGTAAGAATCTAAAAATAAGAGTTACTAATAAAGGTAAATATGAAAAATTTAATGATAAAAGCCAAAAAATAGGAACTCTAATAGTAAATCCAAAAGGCTTTGGTTTTGTAGTAGTTGAAGGTGAAGAAAAAGATTACTACGTATCTAAAAACAACATAAATGGCGCAATAAATGGAGATACAGTAGTAATTAGTGTAATTGATGATCAAAAACACGAAGCTGTAGTTAGAAGTATAAACGAAAGAAATTTAAATAATTTAATAGTTGGTGAATTCTATACTAAAGATAATAAACATTTTATCGATGTAGATGATGATAAATTAAACATCATGATAGAAATTGATGAAGAAGACACCAAAGGAGCGGTTCCAGGACATAAAGTAGTTGTAAAAATAGATGGCAATATAAATAAAACAAACTACTACAAAGGTAAAATAGTTAGAATATTAGGACATAAAGATGATCCTGGAGTAGATATTTTATCAATTGCAGCCAAATATAATATAAATGATATTTTCCCAGATGAAGTATTAAAAGAATTAGAAACCATTCCTACAGAAGTAAAACCAGAAGATATAAAAAACAGAAAAGATTTAAGAAATCAAATAATATTCACAATCGATGGCGATGATACAAAAGATATAGACGACGCCATTAGTATCGAAAAATTAGAAAATGGAAATTACCTATTAGGAGTACATATAGCCGATGTTTCGTACTATGTAAAAGAAAATACCGCATTAGGTAAAGAAGCATATGCTAGAGGTACAAGTTCATATTTAGCCGATAGAGTAATTCCAATGCTTCCACATCAATTATCAAATGGAATATGTTCATTAAACCCAAATGTAGATAGACTTGCTATTTCATGCATAATGGAAATAGACCAAAAAGGAAACACAATTACAAACGAAATATTTGAAAGTGTTATCAAATCAAGAATCCAAATGACCTATAAAAAAGTTAATAAAGTAATCGAAGAAAATGTCATACCAGAAGGTTATGAAGAATACGCAGATAAATTAAAACTAATGCATGAACTTGCTAAAATAATTAGAAAAAATAAAATAAATAGAGGTTATATAGACTTTGATACTGATGAAGCAAAAATAATTGTTGATGAAAATGGAAAAGCAATTGATATCCAAAAAAGAGAAAGAGGCGAAGGAGAAAAATTAATTGAAGATTTCATGATAGCTGCAAATGAAGCAGTTGCTACAACAATTACATATATGACCCTTCCATTTATATATCGTGTCCATGGAATGCCAGAAGAAGAAAAACTACAAAACTTCTTAAAATTTGTCGGAGTATTAGGCTATAAAGTAAACGCTAACTTAAGAAAAATAACTCCACAAACCATACAAGGAATATTAAATCAACTAAAAGATAAACCAGAATACCAAATTCTTTCAACCATGCTACTTAGATGCATGAAAAAAGCAGTATATGATCCAACTAATATCGGGCACTTTGGCTTGGCAAGTAAATGTTATACACATTTCACTTCACCAATTAGAAGATTTCCAGACCTAACAGTGCATAGATTACTTAGAACATATCTTTTCAAACATCAAATAAACAACGAAGTAATAAATTATTACACCACAGAACTTCCACAAATAGCTATTCAATCATCGGAAAGAGAAAGAGCTGCTGTAGAATGTGAAAGAGATGTTACCGATATGAAAATGGCCGAATATATGGAAGGGCATATTGGCGAAACTTATAGAGGCGTAATCGACACCGTAACC
>CAMYRF010000095.1 GCA_947296775.1 uncultured Mycoplasmatota bacterium | reverse complement strand
ACGTAGGCTATTATAATAACTACATTTGGATAAATACCTTTACCATAAGCTCAATTAGCGCAGCAGACACTGCAAGTAGTGGAGGAAGCTTCTCAGGTGGAGGAACAAGTTCAGGTGGATTCTCTTCAGGTGGAGGAGTAAGATAAAATAAAAATGCAGATTTCTGCATTTTTTATATTATCAATTTTTTAACACTTTTATCACCACCACAAGGTTTAACCATACATATATGATTAGAAAAAGGCAAAGTAGAAATTTCAGCAACCTTATAATTACAATCACCAAAATAGAAACCATCAATATTCATATAGTATTTATCAAAAAAACAAATACTTTTAATAAAAGGATTAAATTGTAATCCACGACTATTGTTAACAACAAAATTTAAAGAAGAAAAAAATAAACTTTCAAAATTAGTATTGTTATCAAATCCATCATAATAACGATTTTGATAATCAATAAATCTAATAGCACGTTCTTGGTCAAAAGAGGTAATTTGGTTTCTAAGATAAAATGCCGATTTAGTTCTACATATATCATTTAAATCATAACCCAAAACATAATATAAATAAATTTCAAATGGTACTAATTGTAATAACTGTTTTCTATTACAAAAACGCTTAAGTTCATTTAAATAAAATAAAGAACTTTCATGATTATGATGTTCAAAACTAAGATTAAGTAAATTAGATAAAACAAAATAATTAACATAACCAGCATCATTTAATTTTTCAAAAACATCTAAAGCCAAATCATTTTCTTCAGCTAAAACTAAACACTGCCCATAAGTCATTCTAATTTTTTCAGAAACAAATTCATAACTATATAAACTTTTAGATAAATTATAGGCATCAATCAAATTACCTTGGCGAATAAATTTATCAATGATTTTTTCATACTCTTCCGTTTCAAACAAAATCATCACCTCATGCAAATTATATTAAACCATAAACAAAAAAAGAGCAAGGCTAAGCTCTCCATTTTTTATAAAATTTATCAATTTGATTTAATGATTCCGTTTTTTTAACTTTAATTTTAACCTCATCATTATTTTTTAGTTCAAATTTATTAGCTGATATTGGAACATTAAGACAAGGATACATAGAAATGATCTTTTTAGAAAATGGAATAGTAATAATTTGAACATAATTACAAGTCGATTTATTTAAATCAAGAGAATAACCACAATTAGGCATTTTTAAAAAATAAATATCATTGAATCTTACATTATAACTAAGGATAAAAGGATCAAAACCATTTTTTCTTGGAATAGTTTCTAATTCCTTTGAAGCATCAAAAAACAATTTTCTTATATTTATATCGTTATTAAAAAGAGTGTGGTCACTACCAGTATTGTCTTCATAGCTATAATAACTATGTTTATCAAGAATATGTTCTAAACACTCATTAAGATCATATTTATCATTAAAACCATTTAATTTATTATATAAATATTGTTCAAGCTTTTCAGTTTCTGAAGAAATATAAGGAAATAATAATTTAGCTTCTTTTAAATATTCATAAGCCATTTCAAAATTACCCAAATTAAATTCAATACGTATTAAGCTACAAATTACATATTCAAGTTTATTAATATGAGCAGCATCAAGTAATTCAATTAAATAAACAAAAAATTTTCGAGCAGTTTCTAACTCGCCATTATTACAGTAGTAAGCTGCAACAGTATATAAAGCAGAAATATTTTCAGGATCATCTTTTAAAAGATCAACAGCAATATTAAATGCATTATTAAAATCCAAAGAATTCCAAGCATCACAAATATCAGTATGTTTATTTTCTAAAATTTCATTCATACTATTCCTCCTAGTAAAATATTATAACAAAATATAAGTAAAAAAACAAAAAATTGGAAATTTTTCCAATTTTATCTGTTGTAGAATTCGATAATTAATGCTTCATTAACATCAGCATTTAACTCACTACGTTCTGGCATTCTAACATAAGTACCTTCCATTTTCTTCTCATCGTAAGAAATGAAATCAACTCTATTTTGTAAAGCTTCTAAAGAAGATTTAACAATTGCAAGTTCTTTATCACCTTCAGGTAAACTAATAACGTCACCCACTTTAACAGTATAAGAAGGGATATCAACCTTTTTACCATTAACAGTAATATGTCCATGGTTAACTAATTGTCTCGCACCTTTTCTAGTAGTAGAAAAACCGATACGATAAACTAAGTTATCTAAACGACTCTCTAGTAATTTAAGGAAGTTCTCACCATGAACACCTTTCATTTTACCAGCTTTTTCAAATAATTTCTTAAATTGTTTTTCGTTAAGTCCATACATAAATCTTACTTTTTGTTTTTCTTGTAATTGAATACCATAGTTAGAAAGTTTTTTTCTACGATCTTGCCCATGTTCACCAGGAATATAAGGCTTTTTAGCTAATTCTTTACCGTTTTCTAATACAGAAAATCCAAGTCTTCTAGATTTTTTGTACATAGGTCCAGTATATCTTGCCATTTTTTCTCCTCCTTCTTAGCGTAAGAAGGTTACCTTGCCAAATTATAGGGTGTATTAAATTAATATCTTCGCTTCGCAGCCAAAGTTACAAATAATCCCTAAAGGAAATAAACACATTATAATTTTCAAAGTAACGCTGCTTTTTAACGCTGTTATTAATTATATTATGTTTTCCCTTATAAGTCAATACCAAAATGCCAATAAAAAAGGAAAATATAGATATAATATTTATCAAATTGTACTTTATCAGATATTAAAAAACTAAAAAACGTTAACAAATGGCAACATATAATAATACATTATATGAAATTTGAAAATCATGTTATTATTAATAATAGGGAGTGAAAATTAATACAAAACAAAACGCAATAATACCAATTCCAGTGGCAATAAAGATAGATCTTTATTTGAAACGAAAAAATTAGCAGTGACCAGTGTTATTAACATTTTAGTTCCTGTTTGTTCAGGAACCATGATAACAGTAACAAATTATATTTTAACAGCAGTTATAATCCTACTTGTTTCAGTGATAGAACTTATGTGTTCATTTTATGTTTCGCAAATTCCAGATAAACAACGAAAGTATAATCTTTTAAAAACTCTACAAAAATTTATGAAGAACAAACAATTAAAGAAATGGTTTTTAGTAGAATTTGTAATTGGATTAGTTATTTCTGATGCAGCATTAGGTGTTTTAATAACTATTTTAATTCTAAATTCGTTTGAAACTGATATGAACTTAGGTATTATAAATTCTATAACTGCAATAATAATATTAGTAATAACGTTTTTATACGCTAAATATTATAAAGGAAAAAATGATAAAAATATTATAATTATTTCTTCCATATTACCAATGATATCAGTAATTTTTTTAACTTTTATATACATCAAATGTAACTATAATTATTTATAATTTTTTCTTTAATGTTTTAGCAGCAGGGCTACTTAATATGATACACGGTGTTAGACTCAGTAATTTATCTACCACAGAGGTTAATGATGAGGATTCAAATGAATTTTGGGTCCTTAGAGAACAATTTTTAAATTTAGGAAGAATACTAGGGTTTATATTAATGTTAATAATTAGTATGCTTGGCATAGTATATTTAAATTATTTATTGGTTTTCCTTAGTTTGTTATTGATAGTATATGGAGTATTACTTACTCAAATAAATAAAAATGAAGAATAATTAAAAAGTTAAAGTCAATACGATTTTAACTTTTTTTTCAAAAAGTAACAAAATAATACAAAACTTTACAAAAATGTGTTAAAATCATAATAGGTGGTAATATGGATAAAATGATAATTATAGGCGCCGCAGCCTTTGTTATTTTAATTATGTTTGTTTTTATAATATTAAAAATATCAAAAAGCAAAAAAAGAAATAAATATAAAAAAATATTAGAAGATTTAGAGTACGAAAAAAATCAAATCGCATCCTCACCAGTAGGACCAGAGCTTGCCAAAGTAGAATCGTATTTAAAAAACGAAAAATTAGAAGTAATGTACAATGACTGGAGAGGACGCCTAGAAGACATAAAAGATACAAGAATACCAAAAATAACAGATATGTTAATCGAAGCCGAATATTCAATTTCACAAACCGATTATAAAAGTGCTATGTACAAAATAGCCAAACTAGAGATGGAAATCTATAAACTAAGAACAAAATCAGAATTCTTACTAGACGAAATAAAAGAACTAACAACCAGCGAAGAACGTAGTAGAGCTATGATTACAAAATTAAAAAGTAAGTATCGTGAATTATTTGAAAAATTTATTGATACAAAATCAGAGTTTGCCGATATTGCTCCATCAGTAGAATTACAGTTTGAAAATATATCTAGAAGATTTGAAGATTTTGAAAACATTATGGATAAAAACCAATATGAAGAAGTCGGAACAATTGTAAGCGCTGTTGAAGAAATGTTAAGACACATGGAAGTAATAGTTGAAGAAATGCCAGCAGTTGTCCTGCTTGCTGAAGGAATACTTCCAAAGAAAATAGAAGAAATAAAAACAATCTATGAAAAAATGTCGGAACAAGGCTATCCATTAGATTACCTAAATATAGAATTTAATATTGAAGAAGCAAATAAAAAAATAAAAGACATTTTAGATAGGGCCAAAGTTTTAGATCTAGAAGACAGCGTCTTTGATTTGAAAGTATTAACAGAATATTTTGAATCAATATTTACTGACTTCGAAAAAGAAAAAATCATTAAAGCTGAATATGAAGAAGCTGATAAGACATTAAAAAATAAATTACAAAAAACCAAATAGAAAATAAACA
>CAMYRF010000094.1 GCA_947296775.1 uncultured Mycoplasmatota bacterium | reverse complement strand
TCTGCCTGTCACGCAGAAGATCGCGAGTTCGATTCTCGTCGGGACCGCCATCTGCCTTGGTAGCTCAGTCGGTAGAGCAGAGGACTGAAAATCCTCGTGTCGGCAGTTCGATTCTGTCCGAAGCCACCATTTGAAGAAATAATAAACTCTTGAATTGTTCAAGAGTTTTTTGTTGACGTGACTGGCAGACAGTAATGAACTCAACGACCTTTGGCTATTTAATGATTTGTGTATATATTAAGGCGGAACTTGTTTCCGATCTCCCTTTGATATGACTCTCTGATTTATATTATTTTGTTTAGAATATATTTTTGTGAAAAAGTGTTGACTATATAAAATTATTATGATAAAATTGAAACGTGCATTGATTTTTGGAAGCTTTTTTGAAAAATTGCATATAATTTAATAAAGTTTATAATAATCATGTGTCAGTCTGCGCTAGTAGCTCAATTGGATAGAGCGTTTGACTACGGATCAAAAGGTTCCGGGTTCGACTCCTGGCTGGCGCGCCATTATCGGGAAGTAGTTCAACTTGGTAGAGCACTTGGTTTGGGACCAAGCTGTTGCAGGTTCAAATCCTGTCTTCCCGACCATTTGAATTATAATCCCTTATTTTATAAGGGTTTTATAAACCGCTTGGTGCCAAACCCCTTAAATTTCCCTTATTCAGTGAACTTTAAGGTATTAATTTTATTTAAGATATTGATTGCTTTATCTTCATCTTTCGGAATTAAATGAGAATAGGTATCGAGTGTCATAGTTATATTGGAGTGACCTAAACGTTGGCTAATTACAGTTATAGGTACTCCGTATGACAATAATAAGGATGCATGGCTATGTCTTAGTTCATGTATTCTTATTTTTTTTATGCCCGAAATGGCACAATACTTATCTCTTTTTCTTCCAATTGTAGATGGCGATAATGGATTAATACAGCCAAATATATACCAATCTTCTTCAAAGCCTTCAAATTGTTTGGCTTTTTCTTTTAATTCATTTAACATTTTAATTAAGTTATCATCTAGTTTTACTCGGCGAATTGATTTCTTGGTTTTAGGTGTATTAATTATATATTCACCATTTAATTTTTCTTTTGAAATTGTTTTATAAATATCTAAATAATCTTTATTAAAATCTTTCCAAGTTAATACGAGGCATTCGCCTTGTCTTAAACCTGTGTAATAGAGTGTTGTAAAGAATGCTTTATAAACGTCATTTGGCATGACACTAATAAAAGTATTAAATTCTTCAAGTGTCCAAAAATTAACACTTGTTTGTAAATCGTATTTTCTTTTGAAATTACCGACTTGGCTAGCAATATTATTTTTTAATCCATGAAATTGGACTGCATAATTTAATATTGTGACCATTGAACCATGAATACTTGCATTATATTTGTATTTAAAGCCCTTTTCTTCAATTATTCTTTGCCATTTAGTATAAATAGTGGCATTTATGTTTTTGACTTTATAATCCTTAAAATAAGGCAAAATATGGTTTTTAAATTTACTTAAGGTTTTTCTATAAGATTGTGCTTTCATTTTTAATGAAATGTGTTCTTTATAGAGTTCCCACAATTCTTCAAAAGTTAGATTGCATTCGCCAACTCTATCTTGTGATAATAATTCTCTTTCAGCAAATTGTGCTTCTCTTTTGGTTGCAAATCCGCCTTTTTCAAATTGTTTTCTATTTCCAAATATATCAGTAGCATAAACACGGTATTTCCATTTTTTAGTCTGTTTATTTTGATATACTGGCATATTATTTAGTCCCTAAGTTTAACATTTTTTCTTTTTCGGCCATTTCAGTTATATAATCTATATCTAGTTGTAAATATTCTAACACTCTTTTTGTTGGAACTACTATTGTTCTTCCTCTAGGTAGTTTTTTACCAGATTTTATAATTTCATATTCAATATCATTTCTGATTTGAACGGCTGCATCTCGACCACATTGTGCGATAGATTGAATATCTGCTGCACTAACCCATGGCCTAGATATTGTATTAAACAATTCTCTGTAGGACATTTTTCACCTCCTTTTATTCTACATTTTATCATAATTGTGATTATTTCATCACCGCCTTTCTAAAAATGAGTCATTATAGTAGCAAAAAAAAGAAAGCTGAATTTGCTTTCTTTTTGGGCCACTTTCTCATTTTACTATATTTTACCACTTGACAAAAATAAATCAATAGATAATCGATACGAATGTGATAATAAATCGATAACATTTTGATTTTTTTGGTATTTTTAATGAAAAATTGGTCATTAAATGTGGAATTGGTAAATGTAAGTGAGGTTGTTTTTTGTATTATAAATTACAAGTAAATAATCATCTTTATCTTCAAAATTTTTGATTAGATATTTATTGTTTTTATCATAGGTAGGATAATATTTTTTTGGCACCTTGTATTCTTCTAGAAATTGTTTTAAATCTTGGTTCATGGTTTGATATTCTAGAGTTCCTTGCCAATTTAAATTTTTAATTTTTTCTAATTTGTCTTTGTTGTACTTAATAACGCTATAAGTATCGCCATCTCTGCCATCGGAATGATATTCATAAAGGACTTTATCAGCGATAGGAATATTTACTCCATAATATGTTTTTATTATAATATCATAGTCTTTTATAGAAATTATTATAGCGGTTATAGTTAATAATATAGCAAGCATAACAAAAATAATTACTGTTAAATACCCTTTATTGTTTTTATTATCGTTTGTTGGATTTTCTTGTTTATCTTTTTTCATTTTTAAATATCTCCTTACAACAATTAATATGGTTATATTATATCATAATTTTTATTATTAAGATAATTTGATAAATTTTGTTCATTGACTTTGCAAATGGTTTATGAGATAATCTGTACAATAATTTAAAGAATAGTAGGAAACGAGGGGTATTATGTATTGTAATCAAATATTAGAAGAATATGATGAAGATATAGCAGGGCAAAGAGCTAAAGATCTTGATATATTATTTAAACATGAAAAAGAATATAAAGCAGATAGAATTGCAGAAGATATGGCACATTATGTAATGCTATGGCTTAAATATTTTCGTAAAGAAAACATTAGTTATGATGCATTAGTTAATTCAAGCGTGGATGAAATTAATTTTACAAATGAAGAATGGCGTTCGATTATAGAAAATTCTAAAATAATATTAAACAAAAAATACAATATTAGTATTGTATCTTGTAATCCATTAATTTTAAGTTCTGATGTTCCATTTAAAAAGATGAATTAATAATTATTTTAAAACCATTTTGATATTTCATAATAATTATCATCGTTTTTTGATAGGGAGTTTAGCAATATACCTCTTATTTTTTGGTTTCTATCATAATCCCACATCCACACACGTCTAAGATATGCACATGCTATTAACATTTCGTAGGATAAATCAATAATTTGATCTTTTAATTTACAAGGTGGATAATCTTTATTTAAATTGTTGGATAAGTAATGACAATAATTATTTAAACTCATATAAATATTTTTATCATCGTTTTTTCCTATTTTAAATTTTTCTTTCTTGATATTTTTATTAATTTTTTTATACACAATTTCTAAGTCTTTTACCCACCATTCTATATCGTCAAAAGTTCCTTGGTCTGTAATGATTTTATTTGGTATCTTTGCTTTATTTAAATTATTTTTAAATTGATTATATAGATTTTCACTTAGCAATATTGGCTTTTCGTATTCTATTCCAAGGCAACCTGTTAATTTAGTTAAAAGTCCTTCTGATTGGCAGAGTAATTCTGTTAATATATATTGCTGTTCCTTTAAATTTTCTTTTCGTTTTCTTTCTTTAGAAGAAAAGTCAACTGCAAAAACAATAATTAATGAAGAAAAAATAAGTTCACGTGCATCCCATATAGAATCACTAATACTAATGTTTTTGTCTAAAAAATTTCCTACAAAATAAGTGATTATTATATAAATAACTGATAAAATTATTACTATTATAAGAGGTTTTAAATGCTCTTTAGCTCTTTTAAAGCCTCTATAAAATCTTTTTAACAATAAAATTATCTTTTCTTTTTCTATTATTATAAAATCTTTTAATCCTACTTTATAATATGATTTCCTATAACTAACTTTCATTATAACACCTCATTTGCTAAATAAAAGCAGTATTAAAATCATAGATTCTAATACCGCTCAAATCCACTTAAATTCTAACATGTTCCGACATTTTTTTCAATACTTTAATAGTCCCACTAATTTTATGATATTTTTAGTATATGGGACTATTATTTTTGTTGAAATAATAGGTAAAACTTGTGTTTTTATGCTAATGTGGGACTAATTTTGCAAGTGCAAAATAAAAATGGCACCATCAAAACCGTTGATTTTCCAAGGGAAAACCATGGCTGTGGTGCCATCCTCTTATCCTGATAAAAAAATATCTAAACAAAATTAGATATTTTTAGGGTTATTTGGGACTATTATAAATATTCTAATTCTGGGTAATTAGTTATCTTTTCGAGATTATTAATTAGTGCTGATTTAAAATAACTATATTTGTTAGTAATTAGATTATTGTATTCATCTATGCCATTATTATCTTGCCATTTATCAGCAATATACCCACATACTTTAATTAAATCATAATAGTCATATTCTTGTAGAGTATCTTCTAGTAAGTTATTATATTTATAAATTTCTAAATCGTTTTCATTTATAAAATTTCTATTAATTAATTCTTTTAAAATAGGATTAATTTGTTTATCATGTTTATCTTTATTATTAGTATTTTGTTTATTAGTATTTATTTGTGTGCCCTTTTCCACATGTAGCTTATCCATATC
>CAMYRF010000093.1 GCA_947296775.1 uncultured Mycoplasmatota bacterium | reverse complement strand
TTAGATAAGTAAATATTACTAGGGTTGTTTTTTACTATTTATTTTTTTATACTTTTATTATTTATTTGCATTAAATCTTTTAGATAGTATATATAATGTTTTTCTAATTTTTTTTTATCTAATGTAATTGTGAGTTTTTCTTGTTTCATGCTGAATCTAAACATTCTACTTATTTTGGTGGCTTCAAAGAATAATATTTCTCCATCTATTTGTTTTGATAATTCTTTTGGCAAGGTTATTTCTATGAAATTTTTTGTTTGTTTTATTTGAGTTATGTTTAATTTGGTGGCTAATTTTTCAAACCATTCTTCGTACATATATATTATTAAATCTTCTGATACTTTTCCAAATCTATCTTCAATTTCTTCTTTGACTTTTTGTAGTTTTTCTAACGAATCTATTTCATTGATTTTTTTATGAATTTCTAGTTTTAATTCTTCTTCTTTGATATAATCATCTGAGATATAGGTTTCTACTTCGACTAATGGATTTGCTTTTTCTTCTGGATTTTCTTGCTTTATTTCTTTTCCTTGAAGTTTTTTTACTGATTCATTTACCATTTCCAAGAATAGTTCTATTCCTATACTGTCGATAAATCCTGCTTGCTGTGAACCTAAAAGATCTCCAGCACCTCTTATTGATAAATCTCTCATGGCAATGGCAAAACCACTACCTAATTCAGTAAAATCTTTTATTACTTTTAATCTTTTTGTGGCTATTTCTGAAAGTATTTTTTTATTATCATACATTAGATAACAATAGGCAATTTTATTACTTCTTCCGATTCTTCCTCTTATTTGATATAATTGAGATAATCCAAAGTGGTCTGCATCAATTATTATTAAAGTATTAGCTGTTGGAATGTCGATACCTGTTTCAATTATTGTTGTACAAAGTAAGACATCAAATTCTCTATCATTGAATTTTAACATAACATCTTCTAATTGATTTTTTGTCATTCTTCCATGAGCGGTTGCAATTTTAGCATCTGGAACTAATTTTTGTAATTGTTCTTTTTTTGTATCTAAGTTTTCCACACTATTATATAGCATAAACACTTGTCCTTGTCTGGCCATTTCTTTGTATATTGCTTCTTTGATGATTTGATTATTTTCAGCTAAAACGTAAGTTTGAATTGGATATCTTTGTGCGGGTGGTGTTTCAATTAATGATAAACTTCTAATACCTGCCATAGACATTTGTAGTGTTCTTGGAATTGGAGTTGCGGATAGTGTTAAAACATCTATATTATTTTTATATTGTTTGATTTTTTCTTTATGTTTTACTCCGAATCGTTGTTCTTCATCTATTACTAATAATCCTAAATCTTTAAATTTGATATCATCACTTAATAATCTATGGGTTCCAATCAGTAAATCTATTTTTCCTTCCTCTAATTCTTTTAATGTTTCTTTTAATTTCTTCTGGGTTATAAATCTATTAATTATGGCGATATTAACTGGGAATGATTCAAATCTTTGAAGAGCATTTTGATAATGTTGTGAAGATAGAATAGTGGTTGGACATAGGATTGCTGCTTGTTTTCCTGATAAAATACATTTGAAAATGGCTCTGAAAGCTACTTCTGTTTTTCCATAACCAACATCACCACAGAGTAGTCGGTCCATTGGTTTGTCTGACTGCATATCTTTTTTGATTTCTTCTATTACTCTAAGTTGATCAGTGGTTTCATTATATTCAAATTCTTTTTCAAATTCATATTGTTCTTTACTGTCTTCTTCGAAGGCAAATCCTTTTTTTGATTCTCGTATAGCGTATAATTCTAATAGTTCTTCTGCTATATCTTCGGCGTGTTTTTTTGCTCTAGCTTTGGTTTTTTCCCAATCATGGCTTCCTAGCTTATTTAATTTTGGTGCTGCGCCTTCTTTTCCTGAGTATTTTGTAATATAATCTAATTTTTCCACAGGAATATACAATTTATCATTACCTTTGTATTCAATCATTAAATAATCTTTTTTTATCCCGTTTTTTGGTACTGTTTTTATTCCTAAATATCTTCCTATACCGTGTTTTCCATGGACTACATAGTCACCAATTTCTAGTTTATTTATATCTTTGATTTTTGAACCATATCTAAATTTACTTTTATAATTATTTTCTGATTGTTTGCCATATAGTTCTTTTGGGGTTATTACGATATATTTTTCGGTTTCAAATCCACTATTTAATTTTTTGATAATTATGTTAATTTTCTCGGGAAATAATTCATTTTCGTTTGTATATATTATGTTTGGATTTTCTAGTGTTTCTATTAATCTATTAACTTGATAACGATTATCTAAGGAAATTACTACTATTTTATTAGCTTTTATATATACATTTAATTTTGTATTAATATCTTTTGGTTGTTTGGGAAATAATTCTATTTCTTTTGTTTGATATATTTTTGTATTATTTTGTTTTTTATGATTTTCGAATGTTTCAAATTTTAAGATACTTTTAGCGTTGATTTCTTCTAAAGAACGCATATACTTTGTATCTGCTGGTCGATTAGTGCTTATATTATAATCTAGTATTTCTTCTTTAAGCAGTTTATAACTTGTTTTTAATTCGGTATAGTGGTCATATATAGTTAATGGATTGTCTAAATAATCTGAAATACTAGTAACTTCTGTATATTTATATATATCACGATATGGGATTTCAAATAGATCTTTATCGATTAAAAATTCGGTATTTGGATAGATTGTTATTTCTTCTACTGTTTTTTTTGTTCTTTGATTATCTATATTGAAGGTTTTGATGGTGTCTATCTGATCTCCCCAAAATTCTATTCTTATGGGATTTTCGCTGTTTATTGGAAAGATATCTATAACGAATCCTCTGATTGCTATTTCGCCTGTCATATTAACGGTTGTTTGTCTTTTATAACCTAGTTTAAATAATTTTTCTATTAATTTATTTTGATTATACTCCTCATTTGTTTTTAGTGTTATATAACTATCTTTAAAATTTTGTTTTGGTGGTAGAAATCTTAGATATCCCATTAAATTTGTTATTACTATGCATTTTTCATTATTTAATAAATTGTTTATTGTTTCTAATCTATTTATTTTAAATTCAGGAGATATAGCAATGGCTTCGCTTGTAAGAAAATCATCCATAGGGAAAAACCATACTTTGTCAGTATGGCGGGATATAGAGGCATAATATTTGCCAGCATTATGAAGATTCGATGTAACTAATATTATTGATTTGTTTTCTTTTTTGAATTTGTTATAAACATACAAACTTTTTAATTCACTTGTTAATCCGATGACTTCTTCTTCATTTTCAATATCTAAAATACTATCAAAGAAACTCATATTATTTTTCGCCTCCGTTATATTTGTTCATAAAATTGTCGAAGGTTAAATTTAAGTAGTCATCGATTATTTTTTCTGATTGTGCGGTTGGTTTATTTATTATTTCATATTCTTCTTTTGGCATACTGCCAATAACATAATCAATTTTGTTTTGGTGTTTATCTTTACCAATACCTATTTTAATTCTTTTATATTCATTTGTTTTTAAGTGGTTTTCGATATTTTTTAATCCGTTATGTCCTCCAGAAGAACCTTTATATCTGATTTTTATTTTGCCTTTTTCGGTATCTAAATCATCATATATAATTAGTATATCTTCTTTATTTATTTTGAAAAATTTTATGAATTCTTTTATTACCTCACCTGAAAGATTCATATATTTTTGTGGTTTTAAAAGGATTATTTTTTCTCCGTTATGATTAAACTCTGTATATAAACCTTTAAATTTTTCTTTATTTATTACAAGATTTTTACTTTCGGCGTATTTATCAATAAATCGAAACCCTGCATTATGCCTTGTTTTTTCATATTCTTTTCCTGGATTTCCTAACCCAACTATTAGTTTCATTTTATCACCTTCTATGATATTCGTTATAAACTTCACTTTTTGGTAGATTTCTATCTTTTGCGACTTGTTTGATAGCTTCTTTACTATCTTTTCCTTCTTTTAAATATATATTAATATGGTCTAAAATAGATAAATTACTATAATCTTTTTCTTCTTTATTACCTTCTACTATTATAACCATTTCACCTTTGATATTTTCTGAGCTTTTTATTAAGTTTTCGATGTTTCCTCTGATAATTTCTTCATATTTTTTACTGATTTCTCTAGCTATTGCTGCGTTTCTATTACCAAATATTTCTTTTATATTTTCTAGCGTTTTTGTTATACGATGTGGAGCTTCGTAAAAGATTATATTAAATTTATGATCTTTTAGTGTTTCTAATTCCTTTTTCCTTTTACTTTCTTTACTATTTAAAAATCCATAGAAAGTAAATGGTCCATCGCCTAATCCTGACATTACAAGTGCGGGTACTAGTGCGGTTGCGCCTGGAAGACAGACAACATTATAGTTATTTTCTATTGCATTTTTTACTAAAATATATCCTGGGTCACTGATTAAAGGTGTTCCTCGGTCACTAACTAAAGCAATTGTTTTGCCTTCTTTTAAGTATTCTAGTTCTTTTTCTTGATTGTTATTTTCGTTATATAAATGGCTAGAAATTAGTCTTTTTTTGATATTAAAATGTTTTAAAAGTCTACTTGTAACTCTAGTATCTTCCGAAAAAATCACATCTGCTTCTTTTAGAATATTTAAAGCTCTTATTGTTATATCTTCCATATTTCCGATTGGAGTTGGAACTATATATAATGTTGGTTTCCCATCGTAACTTTTTTGAATCATATTATCACTCTACTTTAAAATATTGTTTTATCTCGTCTGTATAATCTCCATTGGTTTTATGACTTATTAATGTAGGAAGTACAATAAGTC
>CAMYRF010000092.1 GCA_947296775.1 uncultured Mycoplasmatota bacterium | reverse complement strand
GAAGATATATTTATAAAGGAACAAATCCAAATAACTATATAACATTTAATAATGAACCTTGGAGAATATTGTCGGTAGAAAATGATGGGTCACTAAAAATAATGAAGGTGGATAGTCTTGGTAATATTCCATTTGATCCACAAGGGAATCGTGATAGTACCAGTAATGGAGTGGGAGGAACATACTGCGCCCAAGGAAGCACTGGATGTAATGCATGGTCAGTAAGTGATAACTTTGTAAATGGAACTAAAACAGGAACAGTATTAAAAGATGCATCATTAAATACATACTTAAATAATGATTACTATAATACTTTAAACAGTGAATCACAAAGTTTAATCCAAACTCATACATGGAGTATAGGTCCAGTAACATACAATAATACTAATTTAGCAGGACAAATAGCTTCAGAAAATGGAATAACATGGACAGGAAATATAGGATTAATGACATTAAGTGAATTTTTAAGAGCAAACACTAATATAGAACAATGTGGAAACTATAGTTTAAATAATACTAATAAAGATACATGTAAAACAACAAACTATATAGTGTCGTTAATATCAACATCAGGATATTTATGGACTGTTTCGCCTAGTGCGGGTAGCGCGGGCCGCGTGCTTGATGTGAACAGTATCGGCTACGTGATCAGCGATAGCGCGCGCAACGGCAGCGGCGTCTTGCCAGTTCTCTATCTAACATCTAACATCCACTTGGATGGAGAAGGAACAAGTACAAATCCATATAGGGTAGTTTCATAAGTAAACAAAAGGAAGAACACCTTACGCAAACTCCCGAGTGAGGGAAGAATGCATAAGCGTCGGCAATTCCAGAGGAATTGACCGTGCAGAAGAGTGTCAGAACTTTTATTTAAAAGTTCTGACCGAATAAAATTTAAGTAGGTAGGAATTAATTCCGAGGGTAGGTATGGGGGATTAGTCAAATAGTATTTTGACGAAGGGGTAATACTAGTAAAATGACGAAGTGTTTCTTAGTTTCGCCTAATGCGAGTAACACGAACAACGTGCTTAATGTGAACAGTAACGGCAACGTGAACAACAATAACGCGAACAACGACAACAACGGCGTCTTGCCAGTTCTCTAAAAACTATGGGTTATGAACTAATATGGTCATAAAGAAAAGATAGAGAACATGTATTATTCCTCTAAGCAGGACTTAGAAAAAGTGAGCAAGTGTTAGTTTTAGGCTTTAGTAAAAGTTTATTTAAATAAGTTACTTTAATTAGTTATTATTGAAATAAAATAATCTTTGAAAAAGTAAAGACTATTTAGGTGCTTGTAATATATTTAAGCAGTACATTAATTATAGATATTTATCTATTATTTGTACTGCTTTTTTATTTTTTTAGAAAAAGGAGTATGATTTATGATAAAAGATATTTTTTACAATTATAAAATGAAATATTTAAAATATATTATTTTAATAAAATCTGGTAATTTTTATATTGCTTTAGGAGATGATGCTAAAATATTAAACAATATTTTAGGATATCAAATAAAAGAGTTTTCAAACACAATTAAAATAGGTTTTCCAATAATAAGTTTAAATAAAGTAATTGATAAACTAGATACATTAAAAGTAAATTACATGGTTATTGATAAAGAAATTATTTTAAAGAAAAAATTTAACAAAAATAATTATAATAAACATTTAATAAAAAGAAGTAATGAAGATAGAATAGAAGATATTAATTTAAAATTATTAGATATGAAAAATACTAATATTGATTTATTACTAACTAAGATAGAAGGATTATTATGAAAGATAATTTATTAATCGCAAATAATATTAAAAAAATGATAAATTATTTTGATAAAATAATTATTAATTTTCCTAGAAATGAATTTGTTTTAAAAGATAAGATTATTAAAAATAGTTATGAAATTTTAGAACTTGTTTATTTTACAAATGAATTAAATCCTAAAGATAGAATAATTTATCAAAAGAGAATCATTTCTAAAGTTAAAATGATAGATTATTATTTTAAAATAAGTTTGGATAAGAAATATATTTCTTATAAAAAGTATACTAAAGTTGGTAATTGTCTAAGTGGTATTGTTAAATCTTTATATGGATAGATTAAGTATGAAAAGATATAGTGGTTTATATGATGATATGATTAGTATTAAAAATATAAATAAAATTTATAATACACAAATAAGAGTTAATACCAATAATAAATTAAAAATACATAAATTTGAACAATTTTATACAATCAATATATCAAATATAAAAAATATGCTTGAAAATAATTATAATGTAGGAAAATATAATATTTTTTTTAATTAAGGATCCTAAGTATAGGATTATAATGAGTCAAAATATAAGTGATAAATTAATAAATCATTTAGTTGGTAATGTTTTAATAAATGTGTTAGAAAAATCATTAATTAATACTAATGTGGCTACTAGAAAAGAAAAAGGAACTCATTATGGAATAAAATATTTAAAGAAATATTTAAATGAATTAAAGAAAAAGGAAGTATATGCTTTAAAATTTGATGTATCAAAGTATTTTTATAATATTGACCATAATATTTTAAAAAGATTATATTATTCAAAAATTAAAGATAAAAGATTTTTAAATCTTTTAGACAAAATAATTGATAGTACAAACCCTTCTTATATAAATAAAAAAATTAATACTATAGTTTCTAATGAAATAAATAAAATTAATAAATCAAATATAAATATAAAAGAAAAACATAAAAAAATAAACGAATTAAAAAGTATACCTTTATATAAAAATAATAAAGGGCTTCCGATTGGTAATTTAACTAGTCAAATACTGGCTATTTTTTATTTGAATGAAATTGACCATTTTATTTTAGAAAAGTTAAAAGTAAAGTATATAAGATATATGGATGATGGAGTTTTACTTTCTAATGATAAAGATTATTTAAAATATTGTTTAAAAGAAATTAAAAAAATAATTAATAAATATAAACTAAAATTAAATAGTAAAACAAGTATTATAAATGTTAGTAAAAATGGTTTAGATTTTTTAGGCTTTAGATTTTATATTTGTAGGAATAAAGTTATTATAAAAGTAAGAAATAAAACAAAAAGAAATTTTAAAAGAAAAATTAAATTAATTAGAAATGGTAAAATAAGTGGTGATAAGGCTATATGTATTATTTCTAGTTACAAGGGTCATTTTAAATGGGGTAATTGTTATAATTTGTTTAAAACTAATTTTTATTAAAATGATAATATATTATTATTTACACTTTTTGCAAATTTTGGCAGTCTTTGGAGAATGTTACTAACTATTATCATATTTATAATAGTTATTTTTTTATTGGAAGCATAAATTAATAGAAGGGAGGTAAAGATGAATTATATAGATAAAGAGTTTACAAAGTTAACAAATACTTTAGATAAACTAACTTTAGATGAGATTTTTTATAATATTAAAAATAATTATTTAAATTTAGGTGAGGATGTAAAAAAATCTTTAGAAGATTATTTTAGAAGATTTAATTATTGGGGCCCACTTGATTATAAAAATAATGATTATACTGAAATTTACGAAAAGGCAAAATCCTTGAAAGAACATTTAGATGATTATAAATGGTTATATAGTAGGTTAGAAGATTACAGGTCAAAGAAATTACTTTTTGCAATACTAAATAATTTTTATAGGTATGATTTTAAAAACCTAGAGGCTTCTAGAGAAACAAATTATAAAGATTATTTTGATTTAGATTTAATAGAATGTAAAGAAGAAGTTTTCGTTGATTTAGGGGCTTATATTGGTGATACTACTTTAGATTATATAAATACTTATGGTACTGATAGTTATAAGAAAATATACTGTTATGAAATTACTCCACATATATTTTCTATTTTAAAGAATAATTTAGTTAATTTTTCAAATATTGAATTTAAAAGAAA
Source organism: uncultured Mycoplasmatota bacterium (assembly GCA_947296775.1). Taxonomy (GTDB): domain Bacteria; phylum Bacillota_I; class Bacilli_A; order RF39; family UBA660; genus Coprosoma. The sequence continues at coordinate 1,031 of CAMYRF010000092.1, read as the reverse complement.
TGCAGCAAGTGATAAAAACGAGGTAATGTATATAAATGATAGTGATATGGATGCTTCTGCTAATAGAGTAAGTTCAAATGGTGAAATAGAGGTACAGGCGGTTATCTTAGATGAAGATATATCTGACAAAATAACAATGTTAAAAATGGACATCGAAGGATATGAACAAAAGGCAATATTAGGCGCTAAAAAGCATATAGAAAATGATAAACCTAAGTTACTTATTTCTGTATATCACAATAATGAAGATTTATGGAAAATACCAAGAATGATTGAAGAAATATGTCCTGGATATAAGTTTTATTTAAGGAATAATGGTGGTGGGGTATTCCCAACTGAGATTACATTAATAGGAATTTATGGATGAAAAAAATTAAAAATATTCTTGACTAAAAATAAAAAAATATGTTAAAATTAATTTCGTAAAAGAAAGCCAAAGGACACATGTAGTGCTGCTTGCACGTAAATCTGATTACGATTTGAGCAAAACTATATGTGTCTTTTTGTGCTTTTTTTAAGTAGGAGGGATTGATTTTATGAAAACAAAAAAATCTTCATTAATATTACTTGTATGTGCTTTTTCTGCATTACTTGCAACTTTTAATGAAACATTTTTAAACATTGCACTTACTCCAATTATGAAAGATTTAGGAGTATCGGTATCTACTGTTCAATGGCTTACAACTGCTTATATGCTTGGTGCAGCAATAATGGTTCCAGTATCATCATTCCTATTTAGAAAATTTAGAACAAAACCATTATTCTTAACAGTAGTAGGTATATTGATCTTAGGTAGTATCATCGGTGCATTCGCACCAAATTTTGAAATCCTTTTAACAGGTCGTATCATTCAAGCATTAGGAACAGGAATGATAATCCCAATTGCAATGAACTTAACATTAAGCGCTGCCCCAAAAGAAAAAATAGGTACTTATATGGGAATTATGGGAGCAATGACAACACTTGGACCATCACTAAGTATCTTAAGTGCAGTAATATTAATTAACTTCTCTAAATGGCACGCATTATTC
>CAMYRF010000091.1 GCA_947296775.1 uncultured Mycoplasmatota bacterium | reverse complement strand
TTGATATGCAGTGTTTATTTTTTTGAATTCTTCTTTTGTTAGAATAGTGGGATAAGATTCCATACCGTCCATATTATTTTCCCCCTGACGTTTTGATATTATTATAATTGATTTTTTTATAAAAAACAATAGATTATGGTTATCTATTGTTAGTTATTATATGAAAACATACTTTATTTTATTTTATTTATTAGTTGAAGTACGTCTTCTATCTTGCATTCTGTATCAATTTTACCGTCTCTTGTTTTTAATTCTACTATTCCTTCGGTTGCTTTTTTACCTACTGTTATTCTGATTGGAATACCTATTAATTCCATATCATTAAATTTAACGCCTGGTCTTTCATTTCTATCATCTAATAGTGTATCAATATTATTTTCTAAAAGTATGTTGTATATGTTAGTTGCAATGTTTGTGGTTTCTTCATCTTTTGGGTTGATTAGAACTATTGAGACTTTGTATGGTGCGACTTCTAATGGCCATATTATTCCTTTTTCATCATTATTTTGCTCAATGATAGCAGCCATGCATCTAGCGGTCCCAATTCCATAACACCCCATATCTACTGGTTTTTGTTTGTTGTTTTCATCTAAATAATATAACCCCAGACTTTCTGAATATTTTGTTCCTAAATCAAAGATATTTCCTATTTCGATTCCTTTTTTAAAGTAGACTACACCACCACATTTTGGACAAATATCGCCTTCTTCAATATTGATAATATCTCCAGTTTGATATACCTCAAAGTCAGTTAAATTGACATTTATGTAGTGATAGTCAGTTTTGTTAGCACCTACTACGAAGTTAGACATAGTACTTACTTCATTATCTACTACTATTTTTGCTTTGACATTTATTGGCCCAAGTGAACCAAAAGAGGCGTCAGTAACGGTTTTCAAATCTTCTTCAGTGGCCATATTTACTTCTTTTGCATTTAATAATTTTCTAAGTTTTGTGTCATTTAGTTCTCTATTTCCTCTAACTAAAGCGAAGATAATTTCCCCATCAATATTACAAACTAATGTTTTTACAGTTTTATCCTCATCAATATTTAAGAATTTAATAAGGTCGTCTATTGTATGAACGTTTGGAGTATGAATTAATTCCATTTGTTTTGGATCTTCTTTTTTAAATGTTTTTCCTTTTACTTCGGCAATTTCGATATTTGAAGAAAAATCACATTTGTCACAAAGTACTAGGACATCTTCACCGATGTCAGTGACTGCTTGATATTCTTCCGATAATCTTCCTCCCATAGCGCCTGTATCGGCTTTTACTACACGGAAATCTATCCCCATTCTGTTAAAAATTTTATTATAAGCTTTAGCCATTTTATCGTAAGATATTTTGGTGTGGTCGCTGTCGATATCAAAACTATATGCATCTTTCATGGTAAATTCTCTTGTTCTGATAAGACCATAACGAGGTCTTGTTTCATCGCGATATTTATTACCTATTTGGTATAGGTTAAATGGCATGTCTTTATACGATTTTATTTTTTCTTTAGCAGCCATAACAAATAATTCTTCATGGGTTGGTCCTAAAACGTAATCACGATTATAACGATCTTTTAGACTAAACATGTCATCTCCAAAAGCATTACGTCTTCCTGATTGTTCAAAGATTTCTCCTGCAATTAATTGTGGCATGATAACTTCGTTAGCGTCAGCATTGTTCATTTCCTCTCTGATGATGTTTTCTATTTTTTGTTTTACCCTAAGTCCAAGTGGCATAAACATATAAATTCCACTAGCGGTTTTTTTTACCATTCCACTTTTTACAAGTAACTTACCACTTTTTGAATCTTCATCTTTGATATCCTCTCTAATTGTGTAGAAAAAACTATTACTTAATTTCATAAGTACCTCCTTTAATTTTAAATAAAAAAGGACTATACCATAAGGAGTGCGGGTGCACGGTACCATCCTTTTATTTGCTTAATTTAGATAACGGCTATTAACCGGAAATGTTTGCATTTCACTTTGAAGGTAGGAATTATAAAATGTCATAACTAGTTTACAGCAACCACTAGCTCTCTTTGTATGAACTCTTAAATAATATTCCTTCATTAACGTTTTACATTTACATATTAACATACTTATATATTTTTGTCAAAAGTTAATTGGCTCTATATATTTTAAGTTTAGTAGCTATTTTATCGGTAATTATAAATGTTAAAATGGCATATATTATATTTAATAATAGTGAACTATAAATGCTTTTAATTAATATAAAAAAATCAAATGATGTGTTGGCGGTAATTAGTAATAATCCATAAGCTATTAAACGATAGATTATTATAATGATTACAGTCATGATGGCAACATTAACATAATTGTTGGATAATATTAAGTTTAATTTCATAATAATAAATCCGATTACTAGAAATAAAAATCCATGAATTATTATTGTGTTTGTATATATTAAATCATAAAATACGCCTGTTACAAAACATGTAAGTAAATATTTTTCTTTATGGTTATTAAAATATGGGTATATTATTATTAGTGCGACTACGGTAAATAGTGGTGAAAATATACTATTTAATGGAATGAAATTAGATATTAAACTATCTAAAATAAAGGATATTATTAAAACAGCAATAACCATTATTTATCTTTCCTTTTTAAAACGGATACGTAGTCTAAATTATTAAAATTCACTGAGCTTTTTACTAGAGCAACTTTTGATAAATCAAAGTTGTCGGTTGTTACTTTAGTAACATGTCCCACTAATAATCCACTTGGAAAAATATCCCCCATGCCAGTTGTTACTACATCAGCACCTTTTGGTATGGTTAAGTTTTCACTAATACCTTCAACTGTGTATGTATTTGTTTTAGCGTTATATTTTGAGATTAAACCATATGCATATTCTTCGCCTATTTTTATTTTAACACTTATTTTATCACTCATGTTTTCATTAGCAAGTAATTTTACTGTACTATAATAGTTACTTACAGTTGTTACTTTTCCGACTAGTCCATTATTGTTAATAACTGCCATATCTTTTTCAATACCATTCTTTTTTCCTTTATCGATGGTAACTTCATCATACCAATAGTCGATGTTTCTATTTACTATGGTAGCATTTTTAAAAACTTTATCACTTAAAATGCTATTTAACTCTAAAGTCTCTTTTAGTTTATTCACTTCTGATTTTAAGTTGTCATTTTCAGCTTGCACACTATTTAATTTTTCTTCTTTTTGTTTTAATTCTTTATATTTATCATAAATATCATTTTTTTCTTTATTTTCACGTAGTTTTTCTTTGATGAAATTTACTGGGGATGAGATAACATTAACTATAAATGTCCCGCTATCTTTAATTATTTTTTCTGGGATGCTTAGGTTACGATCTTTTTTTAGCGCTACTGAAAGGACTACTAACAGAATAGCGATCAAGACGATTACAATTATTAATAAATAACGTTTTTCAAATTCTTTTTTTCTATACATGTTATCACCCAACTAAAATTATAATACATTTTTTTAAATAAACCAACTATATTTTTCCATTTTCTAAAAAACTATAGTATTTATTTTCCCCGATTATAACATGGTCTACTAATTTTATTCCCATTAGCTCACCTATTTGTTTTAATCTTTGGGTTACTATTTTATCTTCCTTGCTTGGTCTTACATCATCGGTTGGATGATTATGGACACAAATAAAGGCAACGGCATTTACATTATAGGCTTCTTTAAAGATGTCCCTTGGATGCACCATGCTTTGATTTACTGTTCCAATGAATAATAGTTTTTCTTTAAGAACTTTTTTGTTTGAATCTAGATATAAGCAGTAAAAATATTCTTGGTGTTTATTAATAATATTTTTATAGTATTCGTACACTACTTCTGGAGTAGTTATTTTAACATCTAATATTTTATCTAGCTTTTTATTCATTCTTTTATGGAGTTCTTGTATAGCTAAAATAAGACATGCTTTGGCTGCACCTATTCCTTTTATTTTTGTAAGTTCATGAAAGGTAATATCTTTTAAATTCTTTATATCACCTATTTGTTTTAATATTTGAGAAGCTAGTGTTTTAGCAGAAGCGTCTTTTGTCCCTGTTTTTAAAACTATTGATAATAGTTCTTCATCTGCTAAGCTACTAACACCTTTATTAATTAATCTTTCTCTTGGTCTTTCGTTAAGTGGTAATTCTTTTATTTTAATATTCATTTTTTATCAACTCCTCATATTTTGAAAGTACTTGATTACATATAACGCTTATTGTATCTGGTTCTTGGGTTTTTAATAATAATTCATCGTATTGACCTAATATCGTTAGAAAATTCTTATTATCTGTGATTTTTTCTTTTACGTATGTATCAAACCCTTTTTGTTTGTAATAATCTTTTATTTTTTCGGCGTTTTTTTTGTTTTTTGTTATTCCTATATATGTATAGTACATATTATCTTCTACATTATATATATAATGAGTAAAATCTTTCATGTTATTTTCCATGTTTTCTTTATTTGAATAAACCCCTCTTTGAATATAGTAAATTGTTTCGGCATGTTTAGAAACAGTGATACTATCAGCTTTATCATAACTACTAATTAGAAAGTATGACATTAAGGAGCCTAATATTAGAGAAAATGTTATGGGAAAAAGATATTTTTTCATACTATCACCATTTAATAGTTTAGGCTATTTTGTTTTCTAAAAATGTCGAAATAAGAATATTTTATGTCTAATTTTCTATTTTATAGGTGGTAGTAAAAGTCCTATCATCACTACTAGCTCGTTCCTCTCCGCCTTGTGCTTCTATAAGTAATCTTCCAACTTCATAATAACTATTTAAGTCACTTTTATTTCATTATAATAATTCATATTTTTCCTCCTTATATTACACATTAATTTGTCCCTCTATATGTAATATACGTTTTTTATTGTCCTAATTCCTGCAAAAAAATGAAAAAAATTGCGAAAAAATGAACTTGTCAACAAAAAGTGGACAGTAAAAAATCATTATTTGAACCCTAGTTGA
>CAMYRF010000090.1 GCA_947296775.1 uncultured Mycoplasmatota bacterium | reverse complement strand
GTAACAGTGGATTCGCCTTAGTCTCGTTGGCTCTGAGTTGTTTATAAGAGACAGGTTGTTGTTGGAACATCATTTGGTAAAATCAGAACCCTTAAAAATGATAAAGGAGAAGAAATTACCGAAGCTGGACCATCAAGACCAGTAGAAATTACTGGTATCAGTGAAGTACCAAGTGCTGGTGATAGATTCATGGCCTTTGAATCAGAAAAACAAGCAAGAAGTATTGCTGAAGAAAGAAAAACAAAAGCCAGACTAAAAGAAGCCCACAAAAAAGCTTCAGTTTCATTAGATGACTTATTCTCAAAAATAGGAGAAGGATTAAAAGAAATCAATGTCATTATCAAAGCTGATGTTAACGGAAGTGCTGAAGCAGTCAAAAATTCATTAGATAAATTAGATGTTGAAGGCGTTAGAGTTAACGTAATTAGAAGTAGTGTCGGAGCCATAACTGAAAGCGATGTCGTTTTAGCTAGTGCTTCAAATGCTGTAATTATCGGATTCAACGTTAGACCAACAAACAACGTCAAAGATAAAGCAAAAGAAGATGGGGTTGAAATCAGATTATATGATATTATCTATAAAGTAGTAGAAGAAATGGAAGCTGCAATGAAAGGTATGTTAGATCCAGAATTCGAAGAACACATTCTTGGAAACGCTGAAATCAAACAAATATTTAAATTCTCAAAAGTTGGAAATATTGCTGGTTCATTAGTCACTGATGGTGTAATTACCAGAAATAGTAAAGCTAGAATCATAAGAGACGGTGTAGTAATTTATGATGGAGAAGTAGGTTCACTACAAAGAGAAAAAGATAGTGTAAAAGAAGTTAAAAAAGGATTAGAATGTGGTATTACAATAGACGGATATAACGATATTAAACCTGGTGATATTATAGAATCTTATGAAATGGTAGAAATAAAAAGATAAACTAAAAGGAATTAGAAATAAACTAATTCTTTTTAATTTGACAAAAAGTCAAAAAAAATATATTATATCCACCATATAAATTTGAAGGGGGATATTATGAATAAAAATAGAGAAACAATAGAATTATTATATAGTGAATACATTCAAACAGAACCTAATTTACAAAAAACAATCAAAAAACAAATTACTGAAGTAAAAAAAGCACTAATTAGTGAAATAATAATTCCAAATACAAAAAAAATCAAACAAAAAGTTAGTGACTCACAAATTATAGATAAAACAAATAAAAAAATGAATCAATTTCAGGAAACATATTTTTGGCAGCAAACGCAAGAACTAATCCAAATGATAAGTGAAATTGCATTTATAAAACAAATAAAACTATGTGCAAGCCAAAAAGCCAAAGAAACAAAAGAAAAATATAATCTAAAAACAATGAAAGAAAAAGCTTCAACAATCAAAAGAAAAGTAACAAAACTTAAAATAAAAATAAAAGAAATGAATGAAAACATCAATAAAAAAACAACCGTTATTATTACTAAAAAAATGGTAAATAATTTTATTAAAGGACAAACCTATTTAAACTACGCAATGGCATCAGTACTATTAAATAAAAAATTAAAAAAACATCCAAATAGAATTGAATTAGTATATACCATTGAAAAATCAATAGATTATTTATCTGCCAAAGAAGCCTTAAAACTTTTACAAAAAGAAAATATAATTTCAAACCCACAACTATTAGAAATAATCAAATTAGTTTCAAAAACAAATTATCCACAGTGTTTAGCCCTTTGCTTTATAGCAAATATTTTTAGCCAAACAAACGAAGAAAATATGATCGAAATTATGAAACTAATATCACAAACAGAAAACTATGACTGTGTTAAAAACGCTGTTTCAATAGCAACAGATTCACAGTTAGATCCTGAAGAAAAATTAGATATAATAAATCAAATAGTAAAAGGGGATATATATACAAGTACACTAATAAAAAAACTAGCGACAGATTATAAAAAGCAAATAAATGGAGATCTTGTAGAAACAGCAGAATTAGTTAATTTATATAAATGCCGTTCAAAATTACAGTCTGCAGCAACACAAATGCTTGGAGAAAATGGATTATTATCCGATGAAAATCTAAGACAACAAAGTATAGAAACATTAAAACATTTTAAAGACTACGAAGATGATGAAACAGAAATGTTTGGGTGTATAGAATTATATAACGAAGAAACAGATCCAACATATGACCTTGATTTTGATAGAACAATCCAAGCGTTAGAAGAAATGTCAAATCAACAAAGAACAAAAGTCTTTAAACTAATAAAAAGACTGCACCCAGTTGTACAAGAAATAGAAAAAAGCAAAAAATAGCTTTTTTTTCTTATCTTTGATATAATAAAAACAGAAAAGAGGGATAAAATGAGCATTAAATCCGAAAGAGTAGCCGACAGTCTTATTGAACAAATAAGCTATATAATAAAAACTGAAGTAAAAAACAAGGATATAAACTTCGTAACCATAACAGATGCTGAAGTATCAAACGATTTAAGTTTTGCTAAAATATATTTTACTGTCTTAGACGAGACAAAAATAAAAGAAACAGAAAAAGCCCTAAAAAGCGCTAGTGGTTTTATAAGACATGAACTAAGAAGTAGAGTAGATATTAGACAAATTCCCGAGCTAAGATTTGTTTATGATGAATCTATTGAGTATGGAAAAAGAATTGAAGAAAAACTAAAAGAAATCAAAGAAAATGACTAATAATTAAAAACAAGGTATATCTAAAAAATCACCTTGTTTTTTGATATAGTGTATATTGTGGGAAGTAATAATCGTTAAATAAGTAAAATTCATTTATACTAAAAAAGAAAAAACAATATAATAATATGAACACTATGCAGAGTAATGCTACTAATGGTAGTAGGATATGCAGCATTCGCATCTAGGTTAAATACTAAAGGTTCGTCAAATATTTCAAGTAATTGGGATATAGAAATAACAGGTATTAGAGGAGGGAATCATGCGGGTGAAGACGCTTATGATATAAGTGAACCTACATATACACCTACAACAGCTACATTTAATACAGGATTAGTAACAATAGCTAATTTATCATGTGGGCATAATGATGCGATTAGTTGTATGGCTTCAGTAGACAAAAAAAATAGTAGACGATAATTGGGAAATGTTAAATTATGATTACTCAAACGAGCAATTTCTTAAACAAGGTCAACAAGATTATAGCGATATAGAATTTACCCTTGCCCCAAAAGAAAAATATTACGCAAGAAATTATCATCTTGCGTTTTTTCTTGATAAAAAATACCATATAGTGTAAAATGTAAATAATAGGAGAGTGAATAAAATGAATAAAAAAGGATTCACACTAGTTGAATTACTAGCTGTAATTGTACTTCTTGCAATCATTGCAGCAATCGCATTCCCATTCATACAAGATTCAATTGATGAATCAAAAGAAAAAACATACAATGAACAAGCAAGAACTATCGAACATGCCGCCAAAAGATGGGCAGCAGACAATAGTTCTGAACTAAATAAAACTACAACCTATAAATCAGTAGATTTTCTTAAACAAAATGGGTATTTAGCTAGCAATAAAGAAATAATAGACCCCAGAGACAATAGTCAAATGAAAGGCTGCGTTAAAATAAGCTATGATGAAGAATATAAACAATATAAATATGAATATAGTACAGCATGCTCTTAAAAGCCAATTATTAATTGGTTTTTATTGTATAAGGATTATTTTCAGTTCCAACACCTTCTAAAAAGATATCAGATTTCAAATGCATAACTGTTAAAATTTATGTTTTAACATTAGTCCAACTTTTATATAAGCCTGAAAAAACACCATCTGATTCAATAGAAACAATTCTCCATAATCCATCACCAGAAGCAACTACAACTTTTTTAAAATCATTAGAAGAAAATTTCTAGGAAGAAATATTCCCTTTAGCCGTTATACTTAAATTAGTACTAAAAGCCACATAACCAACACTTAAAATAAAACAAAAATACACACTAAAAAACAAATACAAAATAAAATATAAATATGAAAAAAAGTTTAAAAGTGTCTTGTTAGACAAAATTTACAACTTAAATTATCCGTGATATAATAATCGGCTGAAAGAGGTATATTATGAAGTTATCACTAGTAGTTCCTTGTTATAATGAAGAAGGAAATGTAAAAATTTTTGCAGAAACAGTCAAAAAAACATTTAAAAATAATATAGAAGATTACGAAATAATCTTTATAAACGATGGTAGTAAAGATAATACCATAGGGAAATTAAAAGAATTATTAGAAGAAACAGACCAAAATATTAAAATAATAAATTTTTCAAGAAATTTTGGAAAAGAAGCTGGAATGTATGCAGGATTAAAAGAAGCCAAAGGGGACTATGTCACAATTATTGATGCCGATTTGCAACAAAGACCAGATTACGTTGTAAAAATGGTAGAAATCTTAGATGAAAATAAAGAGTATGATTCAGTAGTTGCTTACCAAGAACAAAGAAAAGAAAGTAAAGTTTTAACATTCTTCAAAAATAAATTCTATAAAATAATAAATGAAATGTCAGAAACAGAGTTTGTTATGGGAGCCAGCGACTTTAGAACGTTTAGAAGAAACATGGTTGATGCGATATTAGAAATGCAAGAATACTATCGTTTTTCAAAAGGAATTTTTTCATGGGTAGGGTTCAACAACTGCTATATGACCTATGATGTACAGGCCCGTAATGAAGGAACTTCAAAATGGTCATTTTATAAATTATTTAAATACGCTATTGAAGGAATAGTTTCATTTACAACTGTCCCACTTAGATTTGCAACAATTTTAGGTATAATAGTTTCACTACTTTCATTAATATATTTAGTAGTAGTCATAGTAGAAAAAATCTTCTATGGAATTGATACCGAAGGTTATGCAACAATTGTTACCCTTATCTTATTATTAGGTGGTGTTCAATTACTAAGTATTGGGATTATTGGCGAATATTTAGCTAGAACTTACGTTGAAACAAAAGATAGACCAATCTATATTACAAGAGAAATACTAACAAATGAAAAGGAAAAAAACAATGATAAATAAAATAAAAGAACTATATAAAAA
>CAMYRF010000089.1 GCA_947296775.1 uncultured Mycoplasmatota bacterium | reverse complement strand
GACATTCTGGACATTCCCATTTTCTTAAGCTTAAATCTTTTACTTTATCATCTAAAAAGTAATTATATATAAATCTAGAATTACCTATTGTTTGATTTATAATCTTTCTTTGTCTATCATTTAGATACAATCTAAATACATAAACTTTTAACATAATTATTCCCCCCTTATCATCGACATTAATTATAATATTTGTTCGGCATAATGGTCAATGTTTTTTATGTTTATGCTGAAAAAAACATAATCACTCTACTAAAGATATGATTGAGTATGCTGTTAGGTATACTGGTAAACCTGCCATGGCCGAATCTCGCATTTTAGATTATGATGGGGTTGATAACTCTTGTCTTCCTAGATTTAAATGTTTGAATTGCAAAAATAATATGATACCAATCTATTACAAAAGTATTCATGGCTATATTCATGAATACAAAGAAAATTAATTAATATATTTTGTGAAATATGCACATTTTCAATGTGTCTTTTTCACTTGAAATTTTATAAAACTATTTGTTAATTATACATTATTTTATAAAAAGAAGTTTCCAATAAATAAAAAAACTTACAAACGTAAGTTTTAAGCTACTTTTTTTATTAATTCATTATATTGATTTAAAGTAGCCACTTCATCAAACACAATTTTATTATCTTGGATTCTCCATTTACCTTTATTAGTCACCAACAAATTGATAACCTCTTCTTCAGTATTAAGCAAATTATTAACATTCGCACTTGCAGATTCTAAATCAGCTTTAGCCTTAGTAAAATCATTTTCCGCAATTCCATTAAGCATTAATTCTTTATATAAATCTGTATAATAAATATCTAATTTTTTATCTTCAATATTTTTCATAATTTCTTCAGAACTAGTCATTGCTGTAAGTCTATCAATCGCCTTATTTAGTTTAGTTTTAGTATCACTTAAATATTTCTTGCTTTTAGCAAAATCTGGTCCATCATTTTTATAGTTTTCAGCAGAAAGCATATTAACAAGTTCCTTATCATCCATAATTTCTAAAACGTTTTGAAAAGTAACAGAATACTCATCTAAATAACTTTTAATAGCTTCCTCAACAACCGCATAGTCTCCTCTAGTTTTAATAGAACTATTATATCTATCCTTAGTAATATTCTTATCTACTAAAGTACTAACCTCTTCTCTTAAAATATCTTCTTGTTTTAAATCAGTAATAAGCATATATGCCAAAATAGTCCCGATCACAACTAAAAAAGCAATAATCGCAATAATAATATTCCTTTTTGTATTCTTTTTTTTCGTATTCATAAAAATCCTCCCATAAAATATTATACCAAAATTTAATGCAAAGTAAATATGACTTAATAATTAACTGGATGACTCATAATATCAATAATCAAATCCATATTATCATCCTTAGCCATAATATTTTTTTTAATTTCACCACAATCATCACATCTATATACAATTTTATATGTACTTTTAAAATTTTCTATCGCAATAGGCCTTAAAACGCCTTTACAAGACGCCATTCTATCACCTGGATTAATATCCACATGTTTTGAACATAAACAATTAGGACAATGATCTCTAGCACTATACCCTAAATGACTAACCTCATAACCGCAAACCTCACAAATAAAATTTTCATCACGCATTGTAAATTTCTTTAAATTATCCATATTTATCTCCCAACATATCATAACACACCTGCACACCATCTTCAAGAACAACTTTATTTATTTTTGAAATTAAGCTATAATTGATATGGTGATTTTATGAACAAACCAGAATTATTAAGTCCAGCTGGCAATATGGAAGCTTTAAAAGCCGCTATCCATAATGGTGCAGACGCTGTTTATATAAGTGGGAAAGACTTTGGTGCTAGACACTTCGCAAATAATTTTACACATGAAGAATTAATAGAAGCTATAAATTATGCCCATATATACAATGTTAAAATATACATAACCACAAATACTATAATTTATGAAAATGAAATTAAAGAATTTATCGAATATCTTAAATTTCTATATATAAATGGCGTAGATGCCGTTATAATGCAAGATATCGGTATGATTAGCCTAGTAAAAACATTAATTCCAGAATTAGAAATACATGCCTCAACCCAAACCAATAACTGTAATGACGAAGTATTAAAACTATATAAAAAATTAGGTGTAACTAGAGTCGTTCTAGCCCGTGAACTTTCATTAGAACAAATAAATAAATTAGAAACCGATATAGAAAAAGAAGTTTTTATCCACGGAGCCCTTTGTATATGTTATAGTGGATGCTGCCTTTTTAGTAGTTTAAATGGCGGAAGAAGCGGAAACAGAGGTAAATGCGCAGGCCCTTGCCGTCTTCCCTATACCCTAATCAAAAATAATAAACCAATTAAAACAAACGGAAATTATTTATTAAGCCCAAAAGAATTAAACACTAGTAAATACATAAACGAAATCCTAAATAGTAATATTCAAAGCTTAAAAATAGAAGGCCGTATGAAAAGTCCAGAATATGTTGGTTTTGTAACAAAAATGTATAGAGAGCTTATTGATAATCATAAAACAAACCAAACCGAAAAAGATCTCAAATTCCTATTTAATAGAGAATTTACTGAAGGTCATTTATTAGGTAAACAAGATAAAGACCTAATGAATATCAAAAGTCCAAACCACATAGGTAATGAAATTGGACAAGTTCAAAGTATAAAAAACAAAATAAAAATAAAACTAACAGATGATCTATCACAAAATGATGGTATTAGATTTAAAGAAAGCAAAAAAGGATTAATAGTAAATAAATTATATAATGATAAAGGACTCCTTATTAATTCAGCAAAAAAAGATCAAATCGTTTATATTGATAATAAAATACATTTAACTTCATTAGACACAGTTTTAAAAACAACCGACTTTAATCTAATAGAAAACTTAAAACAATATAATAAAAAACAAATGCCAGTTATCTTTAATGTAATAGCAAAAGAAAACCAAAATTTACAAATTACAATTACAGATAATAAATATAAAATAACTAAAGTTGGAAACAAAATACAAAAATCAGTGACAAGTCCTATAACTAAAGAAAATATAATAAAACAATTGTCAAAACTTGGAAACACTCCTTTTATGGTAAACAATATCAATGTAGAAATGGATGACAATATATTTATTTCATTAAAAGAATTAAATGAACTTAGAAGATCATTAATACAAAATCTAATAGATGAAAAAACAAAAATTAACCGTAACACTTTTAATATAGTAATCCCCAAAATAGAAGGCAAACAAAATAAAGATATCAATATAAATGCTTTCGTTAGAACAGAAAATCAACTAAAAACAATTATAAATAAAGTAAATAAAATATATACGGATGACTTTAATTTATATTCAAAATATAAACATAACAATGTATTTTTTAGAGTTGATAGAACAATTACTAAATTAGAAAATTTAAAAAACGAGAATTTATTATTAACAGAACTTGGAAGTGTAAATAAATACCCAGAAAATAATAATTGTATATCAGATTATTTTTTAAATATTGTCAATACTCACAGTATCAATTTTCTGAAAAGTAAAAATATTAAACAAATAACCATTTCACCAGAATTAACCCTAGACCAAATAAAAGATATTGCAAAAACTAACAACGACATAGAAATAATCATCTATGGTACATTAGAATTAATGATTATAAACCACTGCATAATCAAAATGAATGACAATTGTCCAAATTGCAAAAACAATAAATATTACTTAAAAAATAAACAAAATGAACTATTTCCAATTATAACCAAGAACTGCAAAAACCATATAATGCATCATAAAAAAACAAATCTAATAAATAATATAAATAAATTCAAAGAGTTAGGTATTACAAACTATAGATTAGAATTCTTTGATGAAGACGAAAAGCAAATACTAAATATTTTAGACAAACTAAAAGAGTAATCTTAATGATTACTCCTTTTTATTATCTTCTTAAACGTGCAAAATCTTCATATCTAAGTATAAACTTATAAGCTGTCTTATCATGGAATATCATGAACCAGCACTCTAAATCTTCACGAATTTCAGTATAGATAATTGGTGAATGTAATTCTTCTTCAATATCTACTAAGTCAGTAAAATCTTTAATATGAATAACATCATATTGTGTTAAGTTTGGTACATTTTCTGCCTTAGCAATAATATCAGCATAATCTTTAAGAATCTTATTAAGCGCAATTACATATTCAGATTTCTTAGTAGTAGTAATTAATTGGCCTCCAATTTTCTTAAGCATGTAAACCATAAATAATAATAATGCAATTCCAAGAACTAATAATGGAATATTAATATTAACATCATCATTTCCTGTTTCTTTATAAATTGTTTTACCACCATTATTAACATAATTAGGTTTCATTTCAATAGTAGGTTTTACAAGCGGAATTTCTAATGTCATAGTATTAGATTCTTGTAAACTATTTTCTGCACCTTTTATTCCACCAGATATATTAATTTTAAGTGCCACATCAACACTTGCATCAACTGAAAGTCCAAATTGATTTCTAAAGTCTACCATAACTTGATTATAAGTATTATAATCAATCGAAACTGTTTTATCAATCGAAATTGTTTTACCAGTACCAGTTTTTGTTTCTGATGGTAAAATCGGATAATTTTTAGACCATACTTCTACTGCTTTAGCATCTGATTCAGCATAAGTGCCTTTAGCAGTAGCTACCATATCATAAGTATAAGTATAATTCAAATCTTCAGAACTTTGAAAATTATATTTAGCATTAACTTCAATCTTATCAATTAATGAAGCAATATACTGTTTATTCATTCCTAACGTTTTAGTTGTAAAAAATGGATTATTCTTTAAAAATACACGATAACTTAAATTACTATTATAGCTATATGTATATAATTCTTCTTTAGCTTGTTTTTCACCACTTAAACTTTTAGCAATTGCCCAAATTGCACCAGCCATAACAATTAAAATTACAATAAGCAAAAATATTTGAACCCATTGTTTTAAAATGATTTTATGTTCTCTTTTTTGTTCCATTTTATCTTCCCTTCTTATTCC
>CAMYRF010000088.1 GCA_947296775.1 uncultured Mycoplasmatota bacterium | reverse complement strand
AACTTACTTACATCTAATGTGGCTACATTATTACAACCACTAAACATAGAACTCATATAAGTTACTTTACTTGTATCAAAATTACTTACATCTAATGTGGTTAGATTACTACAACCGAAAAACATACCTATCATGTTGGTTACCATACTTGTATCAAAATCACTTACATCTAATGTGGTTAGACTACTACAACCATCAAACATATACCTCATAATACCTACATTCGAAGTATCAAAATTATCTCCAAAATTGATTTTTTGTATATTTTTGAACCCACTAAATAAATTAGCAGAATCATGATTGGCTATTACACCACCTTCTCCTCCTATATATAATCGATGTTTGGTTATGTTAGTTCCATTTGGAACTACCCACGCCATTACCTTTCCCTTAGTTTTATTTGCTGATACGTCCCAACTTTCTACGGCATTGGCAGGTACATCTGTATTATCTACAAACTCCACACTTATTATACTTTCTTTATACGCAGTTGTATGAAAATCAGTATTTGGGCTTAAAGTCCATCTCTGTATTATAGCTGGTAATGGTTTTGATGAAGCAGTTAAGGTTTGATTCTTAGTTACTTCATATTTTGCGTTTGGCTCTCCTACTTCTTTTCCGTTCTCATCTTTCCATATTGGCATATATCCTTCTTTAGTTAATTCTATAGTTGGAAGTGTTATTTCACAGGTTGTATTGGCTCCTCCAGTAATTTCACAACTTGCTTCATTACTTCCTATACTTGTTATATCATCTTCTTTTGTATAATTTACTGTATATGTTTGAGCAGGTATAGCACCCCCATTCTCATCTAGTCCCGCTTGCTCATAATTTAATTCTAATTTTATATCAGTATCTAATTTATCTGGTTGTGTTGTTACATCTTTATACTCTACTGTTATATATAAATAATGTTTTTCTGTAGGTTTTAAATAAAATTTAATATTTTTATAATCATTTGTTCCATTTTCTATATTTAAATCCGCAGTTTTATTTAAACTAGTAAAACTATCATTATAGGCCTTTTCTTTATATTCATTTACTGTAAAGCCTATCGCTTCATTATCCCCGCATGTTAAACTAGCAATCGTTACTATTCCAACTATTGTTCCTTTGTTGGTTACTTCTACTTCATATATTCTATTTGTTCCTGGAGTCTTTAATCCAGTACTAAAAGTAGCAGTAGTTGGTGTAAATGTTGGCTGGCTTATATCATAAGCATCTCCTCCATTTGGATTTCCTCCTCTTATATTAGTTATTTCTATATCCCAATTACTTGAAATATTACTTGTTCCTTTAATATTTAATAAACTACTAAAAGCAGCATATCCCACTGTCATTAGTACTACTACTGCGCATAGTATCCCTATTATTATATTGTTTTTTCTTTTTAACTGATAACTGCTCACATTATCCCTCCTTTTCTATAATGCCTATCCTTAAATAGTATTATATTTTTATTATAAACTACATCCACTCATATTACAACAATTATTTTTTTACTACTCTTACATTACAATTCTATTATCCCCCCTCTACTAAGTTAAGAAAAACGCCAAATATCACAGTAAAATTTACATATTTTCTGTAAACAAATTAGGAGTGGGTATAAAAAAAATAACTTAAACAGTTATTTAAATCTCCTCTTTTTCATCATCAGTTAAAAAAGCATACATAGAATCACCAAAATCACACATTCGCTTTTTATAAGCCATATAAACTAAAGGCCCTGCAATAGCAAGCGCAGAAATACCTAGCCCTACAAAAACAAGTACTTTTTTGTTCACCTTATCCCCTCCTAGACAAATAATAAAACAAAATTATTGAAAAAATTGTCACTTATAAGACTTAAACTTACGTTTACTAAACTTACTAATATCATCTTTATAAAACTTAATTGTTGCCAAAATAACAATTGAAATCGGAAGCGCTAAAACAATGCCTATCACACCTCCTAATATTCCACCCGCAAACACTGATAAAATAACCACTAAAGGATGAAGTCTATTAGTTTTACCATAAACAAGTGGATTAATCACATAACCATCTACCCCAGAAAAAATAATAAAAATAACAATTGTTTTAACAAATAATTCAGGCGAAATTACAAAAGCCGTAATTGCCGCA
This sequence comes from uncultured Mycoplasmatota bacterium, assembly GCA_947296775.1. Classification (GTDB taxonomy): domain Bacteria; phylum Bacillota_I; class Bacilli_A; order RF39; family UBA660; genus Coprosoma. The sequence continues at coordinate 2,959 of CAMYRF010000088.1, read as the reverse complement.
ATTATATTAGTTATTATCCCACCAAAATAAGGAATCAAATTACCAAAAGACGCTAAAGTACCCAGCATTAACGCATTAGGATGACCAATAATAGAATACAAAATAAAATATTCAAAAAACGAAATAATTACAATTTTTAAAAATCCTGACAAATATAAATTAAGTTCCTTATCAAGCAAAGATAAATAAAGATAAAATTTCCTATTACGTTTAATAACAAAATTTCTTACCCCATCTCTTATTTTATCCATATCAATTAAAAAATAAATAAAAGCCGCCACTACAATAAAAAACTTAGAAATAATACTCACGCTTGCCCCAATAAAATCAAAAGCCCCGTCAGAAATATAAGATCCAATTTTCTCTAAAGTATCATCAAAAGCAAGCGAAAGTTGTTTTTGAAGATTGCTAAAACTAATATTATAATCATTTGCAAGTTCTTTAAAAAACGAAATAATTCCGTTAAATAAACTAGATACTTGACCAGCAAAAACAGGAACAATCAAATAAATAATAAAACCAAATATAAATAAAAAAATAAATAATACAAAAAATATAGCCAAAGCCTTAGGAATATTTTTCTTTCTAAAAAATCTAACCAAAGGATAAATCGCATACGCTAAAATAAACGCGATAAAAAAAGGTAGTAAGATATCTTTTAAAACACTTACTACCCCAAGCCAAAAACTTCTAGTTTCATAAATCAAATAAATAAGTAAAACCATTAAAACAAAATTCACAAGTTTATAGTCCAAATGGCTTTTTGTCATATTAATCCCTGCTTTCTAAAAGTATTGTTACTGGCCCATCATTATTAATAGAAACTAACATATCAGTCCCAAACTGACCTGTCTCTACCTTTACAAACTTAGATAACTTCTCATTAAATAGTTTATATAATTTTAAAGCTTTTATACTATCTAAAGCATTAATATAACTAGGTCTATTACCTTTTTTAGTATCCGCATATAAAGTAAACTGCGAAATACTTAATATTTCTCCGCCCACATCTAAGATAGATTTATTCATTATATTATTTTCATCATCAAATATGCGCAAATTCACAACCTTATTAACCAAATAATCTATTTGTTTTTCACTATCACCATCAGTAAAACCTACCAGCAAAACTAAGCCATTATTAATTTTGCCAGTAACTTCATCATTAACTGAAACTGAAGAATTTAAACTTCTTTGAACTAATACTCTCATTTAATAAGCCTTTCTACTTCGCTTACCCCTGGAATCATTCGAATATCATTCATAAATTTAAGCAGTTCTTCCTTATTTTTAACTGCAACGCCCATTTCAATACTTTGTTCATTAACAGTTCTATTATTAATAATATTTTTAACCCCTATATCATTAGAAGTTGCCTTAGTAATAATCGGAATAAGCATATCTTTGTCAAACGTCGCACGAACTAAAATAGTTGTAAAAAATTTCTCATTAGTTTCATTCCAAGCAACATCAATTAAACGTTCATTAACCTTAGCCACATTTGGACAAACCATTCTGTGAACACTAACACCATTTCCTTTAGTAATATAACCAACAATTCTATCTTCTGGCACAGGATTACAACAAGAAGCTAAATTAATTTTAATATCCTGACTTCCTGCCACTGACACAACATGTTCTTTATTTGTAACCTTATTGCCAAGTTTTTCAGCTTTTTCAAGTAAATGTTTTTCTTTATCATCGTCAAGTTTAAAAGCCGCATCAACAACTGCTTCTACCGAAATTTTAGACGCTCCCAAATTAGAATGGATTTCATTTAAAGAACCTAATTTTATAGAAGCTAAAACTTTATCTAAATTTTCATTAAATTCATTAAAAGTAAGCTTGCGTTTTTTAAGCTCCTTAAGTAAAAGTTCCTCACCCTTTTTAATATTCTCATCTAAAGAAGCCTTATTAAAATAGTTTTTAATTTTATTCCTAGCCTGAGCAGTTTTAACAATATTAAGCCATTCATAACTAGGTGATGCATTATTATTAGTTAAAATCTTAATAACATCATTATTTTGAAGTTCATAATCAAGTGGAACCATCGATGAATTAACAATCGCTCCAGTCGTAGTATCCCCGACCTTAGTATGAACCTTATAAGCAAAATCTAAAGGAGTCGCGCCATTAGGAAGCTCAATAACATCTCCCATAGGTGTAAATACATATATTGTATTTTTTAAAATATCCTCTTTAACAGATTTTACAAATTCTTCAGGATTTTCTTCATTTTTCTTAAGTTCCATAATTGACTTAAAAAATTGAAGTTTTTGTTCCATATCAGATTGAATAGCCGCTTTATTACTTCCTTTTTCCTTATAAGACCAATGTGAAGCAATACCATTTTCAGCCACTTTATCCATTTCATAAGTTCTAATTTGAATTTCAAATAATTGACCATCAACCCCAAAAACCGTCGTATGTAAAGATTGATACATATTAGTTTTAGGCATCGCAATATAATCCTTAAAACGATTTGGTTTAGGCTTAAACTTAGAATGAATAATACCTAAAGCTTGATAACACTCATGTTCTGTATTTACAAATACCCTTAAAGCTAATAAATCAAAAATATCACTAAATCTTTTACCTTTATCTAGTTTTTTATAAATACTGTAAATACTCTTACTTCTCCCCTTAATTTCATGTTTAATTTCATGTTTATTAAGAATTTCAGAAACACTATCAATCATTTTTTGCACACTCATATCACGTTCAGTCTTAGTCGCATTAAGTTTCTCAACAATATCATAATATTCATCTGGTTTCAAATAACGTAAAGATAACTCTTCAAGCTCAGATTTGATATTATTCATACCAAGTCTATGCGCGATTGGTGTCAAAATATCCAAAGTTTCTTTAGCCGTTTCTTTCTGTTTCTTTTCATCTAACGCAAATAAAGTCTTCATATTGTGAAGCCTATCGGCAAGCTTAATAATAATTACTCTAACAT
>CAMYRF010000087.1 GCA_947296775.1 uncultured Mycoplasmatota bacterium | reverse complement strand
CCCTTATCAATTGCATAATCCACTAATTCCTCAGCTTGAGTTTTAAGTTTTTTAGCTTGTTTTTTAGCTTCAGCTAAAACAGTTTCTTTATCTAAATTATCTAAACCATTTTTAAGTTCTTCGATTTTAGCCTCAACGTTTAATTTAACATCCTCAGCATCAATACTCCTAACTTTAAGCATTAAATCATCAAACATATTTTTTAAATCAGCTCTTGTTTCTTCACCTTTTTTAGGAGCAAATAATAAACCTAAAGCTGCGCCAATTCCAGCACCTGCTAGAAACTTCCCAAATCCTTTTTTACTCATCTTTCTTTACCTTCTTTCTATTAACAATACTTTCAATACCACTCACAACAAAAGATACAATACTATCACTAATGCCAACAACAACATCTGTTGTATTATCTATAATATGAAATAAACCATCTAATTTTGACGATTTTTCATTTATATCATCAAGAGTTTTATCAACTTTATTTAATGTTTGAATAGCCTTCACTACCAAAACAATTAAAACAATTACCAATACAATTAGGGCAATATAGAAAAGTATCCCCAAAAAATCAACCACATTTATCATTATTTATCTCCTTTTTGATACATAGAATCAATCATATCAAATAATTCAGCATCACTTATTTTTCTTGGAGCTTCTTCTAAAGAAGGCTCTTCATCTTTACCCATTTCTTCCTCTAATAAGTCAGTAATTTCAAGTTCAGGTTCATCAGATATATGTCTTGGTTTTTCACCAATAATATCATCACTCATAATTTCAGTTTCATTATAGGTAACATCAAGAACTTCATCATCTTTAATAGTCTCTTCCATCATATCTAATTCTTCAACTTTTTTATCTTCTTCAAATAAAGCACGATTATGACCAAATAAAGTAGTTTCAATATCGTCTTCTAAAGTTCCATAAGCCTTATTTCTGATTTCATCTACTGTAGCTTCTTTAGCGTTATAGTAAGTACGTGGTTTTTCTGATTTAGTTCTAATATCTTCCTTTTGATAATTTTTATCTAAAATTCCATAAACTGGAGAAATAATCGGAGTTGGTTTAAATACCTTTTTTTCTTCCTTAACTGGACTATAAACTTCTTTAATTTCCTTTTTATAAGCATTATCTTTACGATAAGATGATTTTTTCTTAGATTGTCTTACCGGTTCTTCCTTTTCTAAAGTACTAAAATCATCATCGTCAAAGAAAGGAAATTTATAGTCATCTTTTTTAGGTTCTAAAGTAACCTCTTCTTTTTTTTCTTCTGCTTCTGCGCTCTCTGTACTTCTTCTAGCTGGAGAAGGAATTTCTACTTGAATAACTTCCTTTTTAATTGGTTCCTCAATAACCTCTTCTTCAATTTCTTCAGTAAATAAATTTTTAAACTTGTCCATTAGTCCCATTTCAAACACCTCTAATCTTCATTTTCTTCATCTTCTTCATAACGTAAGAAACTATCATTTTCTTTCTTAGATGAAAATTCATCATATTTATCTTCTTTTGTTTTTAAAAACTCATCATCTAATGATAATTTTATTATATTGTTATTGTATTTTATTGTCGATAAAATGTAAGAAGAATTCAAAACTGTCTCTTCAATATCTTCTTTTGGTACTAGAGCCTCAATTTTCGCATAATTATATACAAACTCTATCAAATATTGATTATTACCTTTCTCAGTAATTTCCAAATAACCAACATTATCACCATTTTCTAATTTTCTCGAATAATATTTAGAATCATCTTCCTCAAATTTAAGAGTATTGTCATAATAATAACTAACTTGATCTAAATATAAATAATAATACACACCATTAGAATAAAGTCTATCATTAGTACCATTACTATCAATATAAGTAACACCTCTTGGAACATAATACTTATATCCAATACCTGTGCGATTATATAAAGTATTATCCTTAGATAGTACTACATCCAAAATATTATCAATGCTTGTTGTATCAATTCTAACAATTGTACAGCCAGTAAGCATCACTGCTAGTAAACAGATAATAATATATTTTTTTCTCATATAACACCTGCTCCATTATAAATTATATCAGACTTTATTTTATTTTGATAGTTTTTTAAATACTTTACATGTCAAAAAGTGTCTATTTGGTAACCTTAACCATATAAATAGGATAACCCATATTAGAAAAACGCATTTCATACTCAGTTTCCACATTGAAATACTCATCTTCATGAAGATTTAAAGATAAATCTTCGATTCGATAACCATAATCAGTAAAAGACTTAAGTGAAAATTCAAATAACTTTCTATTATCAGTTTTTTGAACAATAACCTTTTCACTTTTAAAAATAGAGTCATAACGTTTTAAAAATCTATCACTAGTAAGTCTTCTATGAGTATGCCTTTTCTTAGGCCATGGATCTGAAAAATTCAAATATAAAACGTCAATTTCATGCTCAAATATATCATTAATATTAGTAGCATCAAATTTAATAAGTTTTAAATTAGGAAGCTCCTCTTCATCTTGCTTTTGAACAGCTCTAACAATAACACTATCATACATTTCAATGCCAATAAAATTAACATTTGGATAAGCCTTAGCCATTCCAATAATAAACTGTCCCTTCCCCATTCCTATTTCCACATGTATAGGATTGTCATTATTAAATAAATCTTTAAATTTACCTTTATAATCACTTGGATTTTCTATTACATATTTAGAAGCTTCAATAACATCTGAAGCTCCTTTAACATTTTTAAGTCTCATTTAATCAACTCCTTAACAACATGTATCAATTGAATCCCATCTTTTCTTAGTAAGTTTCTTACTTAGTTCTTGTTCATCCATTAATTCATCTTCAAAGCAATCATTAATAATAGATTCTTTTAAAGCAATAAGATCATTATATAATTCTTTTATCACATCTAATTTTGCTTTAATAGATTTAGCTTCTTCCCTATCCCCAGTAAGTTCATATTTCACTGTATAATATTCAAGTTTTGATAAAAGTCTTTTGATTGTTTCACTTATTTCACCAACATTATACACAGTATCAATAATTGTTTTCTTTTGGTTCATAATCTTTTCTTTACCAGCAATATAGTCAGCCACATCTTTAGGAAAAACACCATTTTGTAACTCGTCATAAGTTGGAAGAGAATCTATATCAAACATTAAATTTTTAATTTTCATGTTAGTTTTAAGAACGCATTTATCAGAAAAACTACGACTTGATTTAGTATAGCCTAGTACATAATTAGCATCAGTAACTAAGACAGGATACCTATCATGAATGCAATCATGATATTCAATCCTATATTCTTCAGAAATATAACCACTATCATCTTTAAAAATTATATTTCCATCAGTAAATAATCCTGTTTTACTAAAGCCATGTTCTATTTCAAAAAATAATTCTCTTTCATCCATAGAATAATAATTAGCATTGCAAAAATCATCATTTTCTGATAATGCATCAAATTTTAATATATCTAATTCAAGTAACCAATTAAGTCTTTTAATTATTTCCTCTTTATTACCATAATTTTCTTTAGCATAATTATAATCCATAGTCACAGCATCCATAAATCTTTCAAATACATCATCACCACAAACAAGTGTATTTAAAATACCATAATGTTTTTTTACAAATCTTGTATATTTTCTTTCATGGAATAATAGTTTTTTTTCATCTTTTATAGCGAGACAATAAACATTTACCAATTCACCTAAATAAAAATTTTTATCACTATGTAATTTTTCAAAATCTTTAACCATTTCCTCATATTCACTAAATTCTTCTTCAGTAAGTTCTAATACGTTTTTAAAAACTTCTACATTAATTCTCATAAAAACCACCCTTAAATTTAATTTTCAAAATATCACTAATTACATTCTACCATATTTTGCACCAAAATAAAATAAACGCATATAATTTATTAGAAAGTTAAAGGGGGAATTTATTTTGAAAAAAGACCGTAATTGTGGAGGAAATGCTACACCATATCCAATATATCCAATGTATGGTGGTATGCAAAGTATGCCAGGGCCAATTCCAATGACAGGAGTAAATATGCCTATGCCGCTTCCTATGCCAGCACCAACATGGAACATGCAAGGTTCAACTACAACAACACAAAGTTTTACAACTTCAGAAATAAATACATTAAGTAACCAAATCAATTCATTAGAACAAAGAGTTTCTAATTTAGAAAATATGGTTAATAATGCATATTCAAACAATTACAACACATCTAATTTTCAAATGATGTAAAAAAGCTTCACTAATTAAAGTGAAGTTTTTATTTATTTATTCAAGATACCCCTATGCGAAACTAAAATTTCGCGGGTGCCTACACTATTACATTCGCTTAAAAGCGAATGATAAATATTTTTCTTTCGAAAAGATTCTAGATCACTAGATGTCACTAGGACGGGTTACCAAGTGTCATCACAATAGGAATAACCTTTAGCTATCACATTGCAATTAACGACAACGTCATCAAACGCCTTAACATCACCCATAAAAACCTCATTCCCAAGAAGCGAGTCATCACCGCAAGTGACGTTAAGTGAACCATCTTGGCAGCCAACAAAAGTACTAGATACAAAACATGCAGATTCGCCAAATACGCTCAATAATGTGGCTTTACTTGTTTCAAATTCGTTTGGTTTTAAACAATGTAAACCATCTTTTATAAAACATAATTCTGATGATTCTACTTGGCCATTTACCATATTATGTTTTAAGAAAAAATCACCACTTAACGTTGTATAATCTTCTGTATATCCTTTTATTTTTTCTATATTATCATCTGACCATATAAAGTTTTCTTTTGCCCATGATTCATTATTGTAATTAGAGCTATTATAAGTTAACACATTTCTACTATACAATGTCCCTGTAAAATTATCAGTACCTGGAGTAACAGTACCTCCCCCTGTTCCATCATTTTGAACATAATCTAGTGTTACTTTTAATTCTGATTTTAGATTATCTGGTTGACTTGTTACACTATTATTATATTCTACTTTTACTGTTAGAACTTGACTTTGTCCTGCCTCAAGTATTGTTCCCTCAGTAAGTCCACTTGTTGTAAATGTAATAGCTGGATTATTTGAATCTGTTTTTGTAATCTTATCTAATCTCGCATCTAAACTCCCTTGGTTTGTTACTGTTATATCATATTCTATACTATCTCCTGGAC
>CAMYRF010000086.1 GCA_947296775.1 uncultured Mycoplasmatota bacterium | reverse complement strand
CTCATTATCTCTAGCTCTAGGAGAATAAAAGGCTAGTTTTGCGCCTGTTCCATTACTGTAGTCTGGAACCCTTCTTTCTGTTTCTTCTTTTTTCGCCATATTATTTTCCTTCTTTCATTTCAATTTGTTTTTTTCTTAATGTCATAATTTCCCACATCCAAATAACAATTTCATCTGACAATTCGCTTTCGTTTCCAAGCGAATTGTCAAATAAAAATTTGTCTTTTAATTTTTCTAATCGTTCATAAATATTAAGTAGCTCTTTTGATGTAATAAAATTGAGGTTTTGTTCTAATTCAAATTTAGCTGCCCATTGGGTTATTGTATTTAATATATCTTTTATTTCGCATTGTTTTTCTTCATAAGAATCTAAAACTGACATTATAGATAGTGGGCCAATTAACCTTGCAAAAGCTACTTGAATTTCGCAAATTAATTTATATGATTCTTTTTTGTTTTGATTATTCATATTATTTACCTTCTTTCTACTTTCTTCTCTTAATTCTTCAACTTGTTTTTTATGTATTTCCTTTTTATAACTAACTTGTATTGGATCATATAAATACAACAAATCATTTAGACTATCATATTTTTGATCTAAATATTTTATATTATAGTCTATTAATTCTAAATCACTGATAGTTATGGTTTCTTTTTGTGAACATAAATCATTAATCTTATTATATGTTTCTTTTAATAATTCACTATCTTGGTTAAATTCAGATTTATCTAACGTGTTCTTTAAAATCGTTACTAATTGTTGTAAATTTTCTTCAATCATTTTCATTCCCTCCCATAATATATTAAAAAGGTGACAAAAAACACTGTTGCCACCTGTGAAATTAAGTAAATATGTAATCTGTTTTTGTGACAAAATTGTCCCACTTTTAAATAATTGTATACTATGTTAGCAGATATTTTTATATTCTTCAAGTAATTTTCCATTTTTTGGTATAAGTTATTTTATTATTTTTAACTAATTTTTATTCACAATAAAGTATATAAATAAAAGGTAAATCGATATTTTGGTACATAAATTGGTACATGGTAAGGTCAAAATGCCTAATTTTAGATTTTGATCTTGTAAATTAAATCACTAAAAAAGCCCAAAATATAAAGGATTTCGAGCTATTAAAATCAAATGGAGCAAGTGACCGGAATCGAACCGGCATCCTAGCCTTGGCAAGGCCATATACTAACCGTTGTACTACACCTGCATTTAAAGAACTTTAAAAGTTCTTTTTAATTATATAATATTTTTATTTTATTGTAAAGCCATTTCTACTCTTTTTTTCATTCTATCTGTACCTAATAAACGCATGATATCGTATAAATCAGGTGTCATTGATTTTGATGTAAGCGCTACTCTTATAACCATACTTATATCGGTAATATTTCCTTTGTAGTTTTCTGGATTTTCTTTATAATCTTTCATGTTTCCAGCATAGCCTAGTTTTTCAGCAAGTTCTTTCATTTTATTAAACCAACTGTCTTTATCATCTTTAATATTATAATATTCATTTAGATATGTATTTAGAATTAATTCTATTTCATTTTTATCTTTTATGTTTTGCCATTCATAGTTTTCTGGTTTAAATAATTCGTCAAACATGTACCAAATTTGATTTTGAACGTCGCTGAAGTATGCGATATCTTTTCTTGGTTTTTTCTGCTCTCTTTCGATATTAAATATTTGAATACTATAATCTTTATATTTTTCTAATAATTTAGCGAAATCTTCATTATACATTTTTGCATGTTCTAGTGCTAAATCATAAACTTGTTGCGCTTTTAATTTACTAATATAATTTTTTGAAATGTTGATTAGTTTATCATAATCAAACATTGTTCCACCTGTACTCATTTTTTTGAAGTCTAAAATAAATTCATTTGGGTCTTTATCTTTATTTTGTTCAAGCCACATTTCAAAGTTTGAGTTAGCAACTGTCTCTAAATAAAGCATAACTGCTTCATTTGGAATTCCTTTTTCGTGGTAGAAACTAACTGCTGCTTCTGGATCTTTTCTTTTACTGATTTTTCTTCTTGTTCCATTATCTTCTTTTAAAAGTGGTGAAATGTGTGCATACTTTGGAACTTTGAATCCTAACATAACAAAAAGTTGTGTATGTTTTGGAACACTTGGGAACCATTCATCTCCTCTAATTATATGAGTTGTATGCATTAGATGATCATCTATGGCGTGTGCGAAATGATATGTTGGAAGTCCATCTGATTTAATAATTGGGAAATCTTCATCGTTTTCTGGTAATTCTGATTTACCTTTTACACAATCTTTAAAAGTAAACCTTTTATTAAAATCACCAGTTGATTTTAATCTAATAATATATTTTTCACCATTGTTTACTCTTTGAATTACTTCTTCCATAGATAGGTTTCTACATTTAGCCCATTTACCATAATAACCTAATCTTTCTTTATTTTGACTTTGAGTTTCTCTATCTTTAGTGCTTTCATCTTCTGTACAAAAACAGGGATAGGCTTTATCTTCAATAATTAATTTTTTAGCATATGCTTGATATATGTCTTTTCTTTCACTTTGTGTATAAGGCCCATAAATTCCTTTATCACCTTCTTTAGTTACTCCTTCATCGAAGTTAATATTAAATTTAGCTAAATCTTCTATTATTTTATTTACCCCATCGTCTATACTTCTTTTTTGGTCAGTATCTTCAATTCTTAAGAAAAATACTCCATCTGTTTGTTTTGCCATTTTACTTGAAATAAATGCGGTGTATAAAGCACCTATATGAACAAATCCTGTTGGACTTGGTGCGTATCTTGTGACAATCGCACCTTCTTTTAAATTTCTTTCTGGATATAAATTTTCATAATAATCTGTATCATGTTTTACGTTAGGTAATAAAAAATTAGCATATTCTTCTCTAGTCATAGTTTTTCCTCCTTTTTATATTATCTACTATTTTAAAATAAAAATCAATATAATTTAGTTGTTCTATAAATAATTTGACAAATGTATTATTAATTATATAATATAAATTAATATTTTAGGGGGCGATTATATGTATAATTCTGATAAAAATTCTAGTTTCGTAAATAAAATGGTTAATAGTTTAAAGGAAGTTCCACTACTACATTTTATGACTAAACCTAAGCTTAAAAAAGTTGATAAAATTCATTATAAAAAGGTTGAAAATGATGAGGCTTTAGAATGTGATGTTGATGAAATTGTAATTCAAGAATTAGAATTTGGTGAAGATTTGGAAATAGAAGACACTTGTGAAGAAGCATTACCTGTTTTAGGACCTAGAATTTTGAATTTTAGCAATGATGTTGATTCTATTGTTGATAAAATAAAAGAGCGTGATAAAAAGGGTGAAAAAGAAAAAACTATAAAAGAGATTATTGAATCGTCTAGGCAAGCACAATCAAAAGTATTAATGGATAAACAACGTGAAAAATATAGGCGATATATGATAGAAAAAGAACTTAAAGCATTAAAAGCGTGTGAGTATAAGAAAGAGGTTGTTAAAATGGCTTCTCGCTTTTACAAAGCTGCTTTACAAGCTACTAATAGTGATTTACAAATGGCTAAAACACTTTTATTGAAGAAGAAAAATGTGCTTAAGCCTGGTGATCGTAATTTTTCTATTTCATTAGAGGCAATAAATGCAGCAATCTATAAATTAGATTATGAGATTGCGAAAAAGCATGGAGAATTTAGTTCTTCTCAAAGTGTATACGAAAAAAAAGTAGTCAAATTTTAGACTACTTTTTACATACATCATTTGCAGTTATGGTTTCTTCTTGTTTTTCTACTATTTGTCCGTTCTCATAGACTAATTCTCCTTTAGCCCACATTTCGCTTTCTAATAAGTTGTTACTTTCATAATATTCACAAGTATTTATTTCTTCTAATCCTAATTTTGTATACTTAGTATAATTTATATCAGATGTTAAATTGTATACAGCATCGTTTCCTTGATAAAGTACATTACCATCTTTAATGGCAATTAAAATTTGTGAATCTTCGCTATCTTCTTTTTGAACAAGAAGATAATATATATTGTCTTTTTCTTTTAGTTCCCATTGATCAGTAATGTGAACGCCTATTATTTTACTTGCATTAATTTTATTCTCTTTATAATAAATATTATTTATTATATATTGATTGTTTGTAGTTCTTGTTATATCAAACAATAAATTAGTATTTTTAATTGTTAGTTTAAATTGTTTATTATTTGAACATTTTTTTAAGCCTGATGAAATATTATATTTTGATGCTGTTGCTTCACATATTTTTTCAACTGTTTGTTCATTTGTTATATTGTTGTTTTGTAGTTCTTCTTTTTCATAATAATTTATATATACTAAATAACCAATTACTGCAAGTAATCCCAATATGATCATAATTAAGAAAAAAGTTAGTAAACCAGAACTTGATTTTTTATCTTTATATACTATTTTAGTTTTTGGTTTTTGTTTTTTTGTTTTATATTTTGTTATTTTTTTTGTTTTAGTTTTTTTGATTTTTGTTTTTTTAGGATTTTGCCTATTTTCTTTTTCATCTAATTCTTTATTATATTCTTCATATTCATTTTCATAATCATTATAATTATTCATAATATCACCTACTTAATTTATTATATAACTTAGTTTGATTACGGTCAAATAAAAAGAACAATATTTATTGTTCTTAGTGTGCATTATCTTCTGGGCTTGGAGGTGTTGGATTAACTGTGTTTGAAGAATCATCTCCAGGTGTACCACTTCCTCCATCACTACTTCCAGTGTCTGGTTGTTGTGTTTTATCACTATCTTTGTCATTATCTGTGCTTGGTTTTGTATTTTGGGTTGTTTTATTATCTGTTGTTGTAGAGGTATTTCCACCAGATAATGTGATTGTTATGCTTTTAACATCTTCCACATTAGCTCCTGCTGAAACGCTTTGTGAAATAACACTACCTGTTCCACTACCTTTAACATTAACTTTGATTCCATGTGCACCACAGAAAGAATTAACATAGCTTAATGATCGCCCAACAAAGCTTGGTAATAAGGTGATTGAATCACCTTTGGTTTCATCTTTACCAATGATTTTTTCTTCATATGGTTTATTTATATTAAAACTGAATTTTTTTACTGTTTTTGTCTTTTTAAGACCTAAATTTTCTTTCATTGCATCTGATACAGCTTTCACACTACTATCATACAATACATAAT
>CAMYRF010000085.1 GCA_947296775.1 uncultured Mycoplasmatota bacterium | reverse complement strand
ATATGGGATAGCGAAAAAGGTGATTACTATTTTTCGGTTGTTGATGTTATCGCAGTACTTACTGAAAGCAAAATTCCTAGACGTTATTGGACCGATTTAAAAAACAAACTAATTCAAGAGGGAAGTCAGTTGTACGAAAATATCGTACAACTGAAAATGAAGTCTCAAAAAGATGGTAAATTTTATTTAACCGATACTTTAGATACAGAAGGAGTATTAAGATTAATTGAATCAGTTCCTAGTCCTAAAGCTGAGCCTTTTAAAATGTGGCTTGCTACTTTAGGTAAAGAGAGAATTGATGAGGTTTTTGACCCATCTATTGGTATTGATAAAATGGTTGATTTTTATTTGGCTAAAGGTTATACATTAGAATGGATAGAACAAAGAATAAAAGCTATAATTAATAGGAAAAAATTAACTAACACATGGAAACAATGTGGGATAACAAAAGACTATGAGTATGCAATACTTACTAATGAAATTTATAAATCTTGGTCTGGTATGAAGGCATCAGAATATAAAGATTTAAAAGGTATAAGAAAAGAATCTTTACGCGATAATATGACTGATTTTGAAGTAATACTTACTGATTTAGGGGAAGCTACTACGAGAGCTTTTGCAAAAGAAAATAAACCTTATTGATTAGATGAAAATAAAGAAATTGCTAAAATGGGCGGATAAGTTGCTAAAGTAGCTAGAAATGACATAGAAAAGAAATTAGGTAAGTCTGTTATTAGTGATGAAAATTCATTAGGTTATAGATATTCGGGAAAAAATACTTTAATCGAGGATAGTGAATAATTTATGTATAAAAGTTTTATAGCTTTTTTTCTTTTATTAGTGTATACTTTTAGTTAAGGATGTGATTATTGTGGAAAATATTGGAACAAAAAGATTGGAAACGGCAAGATTAATTTTAAGAAAAGGTTCTCTTAAAGATGCCGAAGAAATTTTTAATAATTATTGTACTGATTCTTTAGTAACAAAATATGTTACTTGGAATGTACATAAAAGTATTGATGATTCCCTTAACTATTTAAAGCATTGGGAAGAAAGTTATAAAAAAGATCATTCTTATAAATGGTTAATTGAGGATAAGGAAATAAGCCAAGTTGTTGGTGCTATTGCTGCTATTAATGTCGATGTTAAAAATAAAACTATTGAGATTGGATATTGTTTGGGTTCGAACTGGTGGAATAAAGGTTATATGACGGAAGCTTTTAAAGAGGTAATTAAATTTTTATTTGAAGAAGTGGGCGTTGAAACAATATATGCTGAACACTTAGCTGCTAATTCATCTAGTGGAAAAGTAATGTTAAAATCTGGTATGAAATATGAGGGGTCTCTTAGGAATAGATTGATTGATAAAAATACAAATAAACCAACTGATTTAGAGTCTTATTCTATTATAAGAGAAGATTATTTTAATAATAAATAAGGAGTTTTTATGGGCAAGATACAAGAAAAATGGAGAGATAGTTTAATTGATATTAATGATATTGATTTTAAAAATATTTCTTTTGAAAAAGTTATTAGTTATCCACCTGCTGGAAATGATGTTTTTGAATGTGTTGGTAAAATGGATAATAAATATATAAATTTTATTGTTAAAAGCGAAAGAGGAAAATTTGCTAATTTTGAAAATGAAATTAATGTTTTACCAAAGCTTAAGAATATTCCTGTTCCTAATATTATAGAAAGTGGGAAATTAAATAATTATACTTATATTGTTTTATCTAAAATAGAGGGAGATAAGTTATCAGATATATTTAAAGAAAATGATTTTTCTGATAAAGAAAGATATGATTATTTATTTAAATATGGCCTTACTTTAGCAAATATCCATAATATAAATTTAGATTGGGTTCAAGCTAGACAAAGACCAATAAACGATTATCCTTCTACCGAAGTATATAAAGATTTAGATAAATGGGAATTAAGCATTATTAATTATTTAAAAGAAACTAGACCTAATGAATTTAAATTTGATACTTTTATACATGGTGATTTTCATTATGGAAATATATTGTGGAAAAATAATGAAATTAGTGGGATTTTAGATTGGGAATATTCTGGTATTGGTTTTAAAGAACAAGATATTGCTTGGTCTTTAATATTAAGACCTGGTCAAAAATTTATGAATAATTATGATGATATAAAAAGTTTTTTACAGGGATATAATTCTAATGGTAAATATAATTCTGAATTGTTAAAGTGGTGTTTAATTAATGGAAGTATGCATTTTTATTTAATGAATAAAAATGGTAAAGATAAAGATTATTTAGTTTATTTACATAATTTTATTAATGAATTAATAGAAGGACAGGTGGATATATGGTAATAACTATTAAAGAAGATGGCATGCGTTTTGGTGCTAGAGCTGGCGCAATTATTTATAATGAGGATAAAACAAAAGTTCTTTTAGAAAATCAAGATAATGAAAGATATATGTTTCCTGGTGGAAGAATTGATGTTCATGAAGATAGTGAAGCCGCAATAGTGCGTGAATTAAAAGAAGAATTAAATTTAGAAACAGATTTAAAATTAAAGTATATTGTGGAAATGTTTTTGGATTCTTCAAAAACAAAATATCACGAGATTGGTTTTTATTATTTATCCACAATAAAAGAAAGTGAAGTCAAAAATAATTTTAAATCTTTAGATGGTGATGGAATCTTTGAATGGACATCAGTATCAGATTTAGAAAATCATAAGATTTTAGCTAAACCTATTAAAGATAAAATTGTTAAAAATGAAATAAAAAATGATAATTTAGAACATCTGATTTATAGTGAATATTAAAAATAATTATTATATGTATGGTAGTTTTAGACTTTGTGGTAATGAGGTGATTAATAAAGTGTTTTTGTTAGATGAATTGAATAGAATAAAAAAACAAAAAGGAATTAAAAAATTGCATATGTTTGTTGATATGGATGGAGTAATTGCGGATTATAGATTTGGTGAAGGAAAAAATATTGAAAACAATATAAAAGGTGTATACATTAATAAACGACCAATATATACTGCAATTGATAATTTAAAAATTATAAGTGATGTATCATGGATTGAATTATATATTTTAAGTTCATGTTTTTATGAGGAACAAGCAAATGAAAAAATTATGTGGCTTCAAAAATATGCACCATTTTTTAAAAGTGAGAATCTGATTTTTACTATGAATAATAACTTTATAAATAGAAAGCAAGCAAAAATTGATGTGCTTAAAAATTGTTTAGATTTAGATGATTGTGATTATGTTTGTTTAATTGATGACACACATGATATACTATTTAAAGGAATAGAACAATTAGGTGAGAAATTTATTCCTGTTCATGTTATTACACTAATAGATTAAGTAGGAGTGGGTTTTATGGGATACGATGTAATTATAGATTGTTATACTGATGAGCCATCGGGGTTAGGGGTGCCACCGTTTTTAAGTGTGCATTCTAGGTATATAGTCGGTTGTTTAGAACAATCTAATACTGAATATTATTATTTAACTATTGATGATTTAAGGTATGCAAATAATGAACGCCATTTTGAAAATTCTTTTAATAAGAGAATTTTAAACACTACCAAAAATAAAGAAAATATAAAAGAGATAATTAAAAATGCTAAAAATATTTATGTTGTTATGGGGTGCTTTGTTAAATACGAATATGTTTCAGCAGAGCCACCAACTTTTAATGAAGTGGAAGAACTATTAAATAAATATAGTAATGAAAAAACGAATAAATTATTATTTTATTCTTTAGGTGGAAGTGAATTGACTAGAAAAAGTATCAGAGAGACTGTGCCACCGAAATTGTTTAATGAAATTATTTTTGGTAATACTTATAATTACTTTCTTGGTGAGACAATCCAAAAGTTTAGGCCTAATTATGATAAATTAAAAGAAATAGCGGTATTATCATCAAATGTAGTAAATCAATTGGAAAGACCACTTATTTTTGAAATCGAAACTGCTACTGGATGTAATAGAAATCCCGGATGCACATTTTGTATAGAGGGAATGAGAGGGTTGCCTTTACAATTTAGAAACAAAGAAGATATAACTGAGGAAATTAAAAGTTTATATAATAAAGGTGCTAGGTATTTTAGATTAGGAAGACAACCAAATTTTTATGCATATAAAAATTGTGATGTTAATGAAATAGAAAAATTATTCCAAATGATTTGGGATGCTTGTCCAGATATTAAAACATTGCATATAGATAATGTAAGTCCCCACAATGTTAATACAGAAGAAGGGGAAAAGATTACTGAAATAGTTGCCAAATATACAACCGCCGGAAATATTACTCCTTTTGGTATAGAATCTTTCGATTCTATCGTTAGGGAAAAATGTAATTTAAATGGCTCACTTGATGATATTCATAAATCCATAGAAATAATCAATAAATATGGTAAGGAAATAGGGGAAAATGGTGTTCCAAAACTTTTGCCTGGCATCAATATAATTTATGGTTTAGATGGGCAAAATGAAAATACTTTAATTCACAATTTAGAAAACTTTAATAAAATTTTATCTTCAGGTAATTTGGTAAGAAGAATGTTTGTTAGAAAACTAACTTCTCCTTATGGGGAACAATTTGATCACTATACTTCAGAAGAATTAAAAGAATTTGCAACTTGGTCTAAATCAATAGAATACCAATTTTCAATCCCTATGTTAAAACAAGTTTTTCCATTGAATTTAGTTATTTCAGAATTAAGAATGGAAATGTATAAAGATGGGAATTCAATTTTAAGACAAATGGCAACCTGTCCAGTAAGGGTTGTAATCAAAAATAAAAAACTTCAATTGGATGAATTTTATAAAGTGAAAATTATAGGATATGAGGGTAATAGAACTTTAATAGGAGAGCTAGTATGAAAAAAATAGGTTTATTAATTCCTAAAACAAATCTTACTGTAGAATATGAAATACAATATTTATTTAATAAGCAGATTATAAAAAATGAGGATTATGTATTCTATGTTTCAAAATTAGATTATAAAACTAATTATAAGACTGATAAAATACAATATTTAAAAGAATTAGCAGATGATAGTTTTAAAAAGATAAAAGATTTAGAATATTTAGATGTCGATTACGTAGCTTTCTTTTGCACATCTTCCGCTATTATTAGTAATAAAGTATATATTAAAAATAATCCCGCAGTTGCTTTAGTTGAAGAAGCAAAAAAAAGAAATATATAATTGGCATAAGGAACTAAAGACTGGAACTT
>CAMYRF010000084.1 GCA_947296775.1 uncultured Mycoplasmatota bacterium | reverse complement strand
CACTAGTACCGCCAATAGCATAACCATCAAAACCTAATTTAACAGTTTCCTCTGCACTCCATTTTCTTAAATCAGAATATTCGCCACCTTGAACAATACCAAATAAAGATTGATTTTCATTTTTAAAAGCATCTTTACCGCGTTTAGCCCATCTTAAAGTCCGTTCAGTACTAGCCTTCGCATACTCATAATCAGCAGGATATGCAATACACTCATCAAAACTCATCGCAATATCACTATCTAATTTGTTTTGAATTTCAATTGATTTCTCAGGCGTTAAAAATAATTTTTTACCATCTATATGACTTTTAAAATAAACTCCTTCTTCAACAATATCTTTTGATTTCGCTAAAGAAAAAACTTGAAATCCGCCACTATCAGTAAGCATAGGGCCATCATAATTCATAAATTTATGAAGACCCCCAGCTTTAGCCACAATATCTTCACCAGGTCTAAGCCATAAATGATAAGTATTAGATAAAACAACCGCACTTCCAACTTCTTTAAGTTCTTCAGGAGTTAAAGTTTTAACAGTCGCTTGCGTCCCAACAGGCATAAACATAGGTGTATCAAAAGTACCATGATTAGTATGTAATTTACCTAATCTTGCTCTGCCATTATTACAAATAAATTCATATTTTACTTTCATAATCTATCCCTCGCTTTATAGATTATATATTATTTCTATAGTTTTTGCAAGCAAGAATAAACTCATTAAATAGTCTATCACTATTAGAATCATCTAAAAATTCAGGATGCCACTGAACTCCAATAAAAAATTTTTTGTTTTTATCCTCCAAAGCTTCAATTACATCACCACAATACCCTACAACATCTAATTTAGTAAAATAAACTCTATCATGGTGTTTACTATTCACATAAATATATTCTTTGCCAATAATATCAAATAATTTGCTTTTCTTATCAACTTTAACATAATGAACATAATCTTTACTAATATTATGGTCAGCATCATTTAAAACAACACCATCAAAAGCCTTACCCATTATCTGCATACCTAAACAAATCCCAAGTACTGGAATATCAATTTCATATAAATATTTAGCAATTAAAACATCCAAATCATTAAGTTCTTCTCCACCCTGTAAAACAATGCCATCACAAAAATTAATCATTTGCTTTAACCTTACCAAATCATTATCATCAAAACTAAGATCATCATTAATGCTTGGAATCAAACAAACAGGAAAAACACCATAATTAAAAAGCTTATCACATAAAGTTTTATAAGCTATAATCTCTTTATTACTTCCCATAATCATTGGTCTTCCAATAATTCCAATAATCGTCACATAATCACCATATATAGTATATGCAGCTAAAAAGAAAAAACAATGTTTTTTTAAACATTGTTATCGCACTTTATATCCATGACTAGATACATTACATTCTTCGGGCTGTTCAAAAATTTCTGTAACTTCACAATACGATTCAATACCACGTTGATTAATAAATTCAAATTTTTCCTTAGCTTTTTTGCCTAACACAGCCATACCAAAAATTGAGTCCTGAGCTAAAAATGTAGAACCAGTAGCAGATTTTAAAATTGCTGTATTTGCATAAACTAAAGTAAATTTACGTTCAGCTCTTCCATCAATAGATGCTGCAAAACTAGTTCCATAACTAATTTTCTCAGTATCAATTGGATCTAAAGCTACCTCAGCTTTTTCTAAAATCTCTTCAATTTCACTTTTTCTTCTTTCTTCATATTCTGATAAAATACCATTATTAGAAACAACATCATTAAGTCTTAAAAGTTCAGCTTCTAAAGCTTCCATTTGCGAAGAAAATAACATCATATCTCCAGAATTAGTTTGACCAGGTAATTTATGTCCATCATAGAAACAACTATTTGCAAGTTTCATCAAAATAAGATCAAATTCATTTCTAACTAAACTAACAAAACGTCCATTACAATTCAAATTATAAAATATTTCATAAGGTTCTTTAGTTTCAACATCAACAACTTTAGTACCCACTCTATAATCTGTTGTTATTTGAATAATAAGCTTAACAGATTCATCGGCCAATTTTTTATTAAAAATGTAGTTTTCACCTTGCCTAATAAAACCAAAATTTTCAAGTTCGTCAAAATTAACTTTTTTACCTTTCATTAATTGTTCTAAACTAATCATAATAATCCCCCTTCAAAAACGGCTATATCCTAACATAATACAAAGTAAAAGTCAAATTACAAATAAAAACAGTGCGTTAAACACTGTTATTTTATTTTTACTCCATGATCTAAAGTAGTACTTTCACTAGTTAGCTCTAAAGCCATTTCATTAGTATATGTATTATCAACGCTGCCAATTACGCATTTACATAATTTTCCATTAACGGTATATTCACAAATATCCCCAGCTTTATGCATATAAATAGCTCCAAAAATTGGTGATTCCATTGAAACTTCCTTAATTTCACTATTTTTAGTTACCCTATTTTGAACAACCACAAATTTTAAGTCGCGGTCAGCAAGTTCAACAATACTACCAACTTGAACACGATTTCCAGTTGGAGCGGCTAAAATATAATTACCAAGAATACATTCAATTTCGAAAATTCGAGTAGCTAAAGATGCAATTCTTTCATAATAACTATTATCTAAAACAGTATAATCATCCCATCCAGTTTTATTAGCTTCACTTTTTCTATAATTTTCAATATCAGTTTGAGCTATTTCTAAATCTAATTTAGCTTGTTTTAAATCAAATTCTAATCCCTGCACTTGCATAGGCGTTAAAATAATTTGTTCGTTTTCCATAATAATCCCCCTTCAAAAACGGCTATATCCTAACACAATTAAAAATAAAAGTCAAATTCAGTTATCGAACCTTTGAAGGCATTATATCTTCTAAAGTAAAAAAACATTCAAATTCAGGATTAAAACTTTTTAAATATAAAGACAACGCATCATTATTAACTAAAGAATATCCAGCACTTACTAAATTAGTATAAAGATTTTTGCCCTCTAAAGAACTTTGGAGTTCTAAGGCAGGCCAATTTTCAAAAAACCTAAGTTCATAGCCATCCTTTTTATCAAACTGCTCAAAAGTTAAATCAATCAAATAATATTCATCAGCTTTGGCAATAACAAAATAATGATCATAATTTGCCACCATCATATCCCTAATATTAAATATAGAAGAGGGAATATTTATACTATCTAAATCAAAACTTACATTATTAGAAGCATAATAACATAATCCATCAGAATCATTTACCAAAGAAAGTTCTTCTTTAACATTGTTTATAACACTAACAAAATCGTTCATAATATCCTCCATAGAACAAAGGTCAAAATAAATTTTGACTATCTTACCATCTATATTGATCATAACATTTGGTCGGTGTTATAGTCAATACGTTCTGTAACATTTGGTTAATTTTATCATTTTAGAAAAATGCAGTTTCCCTATATATCAAAAAAGAAATATAATTACATATATTTCTGCATTTGTTTCATCATTTGATTTACTTGTTTTTGACTAGGTGTTCTCCCCATTCCAGACATCATTGCCTTAATCATTTGTTCATTAATTGGTGGATTTTCCTTTAATTGTTTTTTAGTAAGTTTTCTAGAAACTAAAAATCCAATTATCGCACCAACAATTACACCACCTAAAATCTGTAGTAAATCTATTAAAAATGCTCCCATTCTATCATTCCTTCCTATAACGTATTTTACTAGAAAATATGTTTTTTTTCAAGGAAAATTACAACAAATCCCTAATTCTTTGTTTAATTTTCTTATAACTAAAATTCATTTTATTTAAAACATCATCAGGTTTACCGCTTTTCCCAAAAGAATCTAAAGCAATTAAATACTTATCATTAGATACAAATTTACGAAGTCCAAATGAACTACCGGCCTCAACAAAAAACGTTTTAACGCCAACAGGCAAAATACTATATCTATAAGATTTAGGTCTCTTTAAAAACAATTCCATAGAAGTCATTGATACTACTCTAAGATCATACCCTTCTTCATAAAGCTCATTCGCAATATTAACGCAAGTCTCAACCTCACTACCAGTTGCGATTAAAATACCATTTAAATTTTTCTCTTCCTTTCTAACAACATAAGCGCCCTTACTAATTTTCTTTGTACTAGTACCATCTAATTGCGAAACCTTTTGTCTAGACAAAATAATCGCACTAGGCTTTTTAAGCGCCATAATCGCACTAAATACTCCTAAAGTTTCTTTAAAATCAGCAGGCCTATACACATTCAAATTAGGAATTGATCTTAAAATAGCAATTTGATTAGTGGGCTGATGTGTTGGACCATCTTCACCTACATTCATAGAATCATGTGTAAAAATATAAGTAACTGGAAGTTCCATAAGCGCACTCATTCTAATAGCTGGTAACATATAATCAGCAAAGCTAAGAAATGTTGAACCAAAAGGTAAATAACCTGTTGCCGCAATACCATTTAAAATAGAACCCATCGCATGTTCACGAACACCAAACCATATATTAGTTCCGCTATAATTATTTTTGCTAAAATCTCCGCCATCAGTAATATAAGTTTTTGTCGAACTAGATAAATCCGCACTACCGCCAAATAACAAATCGGTTTGGCTAGCCAAAAAATTAAGTACTTTCCCTCCACTTTCTCTAGTAGCCTCATCACCAATATCCGAAAACGGATTACTAGTAATACAAAATTCTATTTCCTTATTCAAAAATTTTTGCAACTTTTCTTTCTCAAGTTTATTAAGTGAATTAACATGATTTTTATATTTATCTTGCCAAGCTGTATATTTTTCTAAAGTTCTATTATATACTAAGCTTTTAAACTCCGTAATAGCTTCTTCATCAGTCCAAAATGATGTATCAGGAATCATAAGTTTAGCCTTAAGCTGACTAATATCATCCTTATCTAAAGGCTTACCATGAACTAAATTAGTCCCTTCAAAAACAGAACCATCGCCAAGAATAGTTTTAATTTCAATTAAAGAAGGAAGCCCACTTTTTCGAGCTCTTTTAATTGCTTTGTTAATTTCATTAACATTGTTTCCATTTTTAACAAGTGTTGTATACCATCCCATCGCATCAAAACGTTCTCTAACATCTTCATCAAAAGAGTGGCTAGTACTACCATCTAAAGAAATATTATTAGAATCATATAAAACAATTAAATTATCAAGTTTTAAAGTTCCAGCAAGGGAAGCTGCTTCATAACTAATGCCTTCCATTAAATCGCCATCAC
>CAMYRF010000083.1 GCA_947296775.1 uncultured Mycoplasmatota bacterium | reverse complement strand
AAATAAAATTTATAATGATAACAAGTATAAGTTTATTATTTATATTAACAGTAGGGTATGCGGCATTTCAAACAAATTTAAATATAAGCGCTAAAGGAAATATTAAATATAGAACCGATTTTTATGTTTCAAAAACAGGTAGTGACGAAAGCGGATGTGGAAGCAAAAACAAGCCATATAAAACCATCAAAAAAGCATATGATATGGTCAAAACCGAAGCCAATATACATATTATGAGTGACATCACCCAAACAGAAACACTTGAACTAAATCAAAATAAAAAAATAACTTTAACTAGTGACGAAACTACTAATAGTATAATAAGAGATAATGCTTTAACAACATACGTCATAAACCTTAGTGATGGAACTCTAAACCTTACTAATATAGATATCGATGGAAATAATGTAGAAGCAATAGGTGCATTAGTAATAGTTAACGGAGAAAATGCTAATTTTAACCTAAATGAAAATGCCACCATTAAAAACGGAAATAATATAGAACAAGAAGACTCAGTAAATAGTGGCGGTGGACTTAGGTTCGCAAAAGGTACTATCATCATTGATGGCGGAAATATTATAAACAATAAAGCTAAATGGGGAGCTGGAATTTTGTCTAATGTATCATCAGTAACCAACACGCTCATATTTAATAGCGGAAAAATTTCCAATAACGAAGGAACATTTGGCGGCGGATATAATGGACGTATTGAAATGAACGGCGGCGAAATATCCTATAATAAAACCACTGGAAACGGTGGCGGAGGAGTTATAACCGGAAAAATAAAAGGCGGAACAATTTCCTATAATACTTCTCAAACAGGAGCTGGAATCACACTTGTTAGTAGAGATTTAGAAATTACAGGAGGAACAATTTCTAATAATACAGCTACCAAAGGTGGAGGTGGAATACAAATTGGAACTTCAGGAACCTTAATAATGATGGGCGGAATAATAAACAACAATACCGCATTAACAGGAGGTGGAATATACATCCAAAGCACCGCAAACTCAGCTACAATCAATGGTGGAACAATAAAAAACAATACAGGAACTTCTTCAAACGGAGGTATTTTAACAGAAGATGCTAGCAAATATCTCTTCCAAAAAGGAACAATATGTGGAAACAAACCAACAAACTCATATGAAACATCATCAACCTGTTAAATACAGAACTTTAATTAGTTCTTTTTTTTTAATAAAAACTGTGATAAAATGAATATGTTATACACACTTAGATAGGGGGATAATATGGAAAAAATAAGTTTACTACCAGCAGATACATACATAGTAAAAAATTGTACTGTATTAGATAACGAAAATAGAAACATATTATTTAAGCTATATCAACCCATAATAGGCAGCATCTCTATAACCTTATACTTAACACTATGGAGTGATTTAGATACCTCGCAAATAATGTCAACAGAATATACTCATCATAGTCTAATGACTAACACAAGATTAAAATTAACAGATATACTAGAAGCAAGAGAAAAATTAGAAGCTATCGGTTTATTAAAAACATACATCAAAAAAGGAAATATAAATAACTATATATACGAATTATATTCACCCCTTGAACCAAAAGAGTTTTTAGAAAACCCAATACTCGCAACTGCACTTCAAAACAATATTGGAAAAAAAGAATATAATAAAGTAATCAAATTCTTTACAATCCCCAAAATAAACATCGAAGGCTATGAAAATATAAGTGCAACTTTCAGTGAAACATTTGACGTAGCTACTGATCTTTTTATAAGCGACAACATAAGTGGAATTAGAAAAGTAAATCAAGTAGATATAATCGTAAATGAAAAAGTAGATCTAAATAGCATTATGGAAAATATTCCAAACGAATTTTTAAACAAAAGGACAGTTACCAAAGAAATAAAATCATTAATCCATAAACTAGCTTTTATTTATAATCTAAGCGAGGAAGAATTAACCGAATTAATTAGAAATTCTATTAACGAAAAGCATGTAATTGATAAAAACACTTTAAGAAAAAATTGCAGTAATTACTACACTTTTGAACACAAAGGAAAAACACCATCACTAATATATAAAAATCAACCAGAATATCTAAGAATGAATGTAAGCGATAATACAAAACGTTCAAAAATGATTTATACTTATGAAACAATATCACCATATGATTTCCTATCCGGAAGAAACAAAGGCGTAAAACCAAGTAAAAACGATTTAAGCCTTTTAGAAACATTACTTATAGATTATGACCTTACCCCAGGAGTAGTAAACGTATTAATCGATTACGTTTTAAAAATAAATAATAATAAACTTACAAAAAACTTTATATTAACCATTGCCTCACAGTGGAAACGTAGTAATATCAAAACAGTTGTTGACGCTATGGAAATATGCAAAAAAGAAAATAAAAACAAAAAAGAAATAAAATCAAATACAAAAACCATTAAAAAAGAAGAAAAACCACATTGGTACGGCAAAGACCTAGAAGAAGATACCGCCAGTGAAGAAGAAATCGCCAAATTAGAAGCGATGCTTAGAAAGTAGGTGTAAATATGCAAAAAGTAACAGACCTTACAAAACCAAAAAGAAATTTAAAATTACAATTAGAAGAAACTTATGACGAAGCTCTAAAAAACGAAAGCTTTAAAGAAATTGTTTGCAAACTAAAAATGAAAAGAGAAGATCTAATCAATTATACATCTACCTTAGAAGAAGCAGCCGAAGAATATAGTAATTGTAAAAATTGCAAAGGACTTCCAGCCTGTAAAAATAAAATAGATGGTTATGCCTACTTACCACGTATAGCCGAAGGTAATTTAGAATTCACTTATAGACCTTGTAAATATAAAATAAAAGAAGATAAAAAAAATAAGTACCAAAATAACATATACGCATATAATGTACCAAAAGAAATAAAAGAAGCATCATTTACAAAAATATATAAAACCGATAAAAAAAGATTTGACACCATTATTTGGCTAACAGAATTCATCGAAAAATATAAAGAAAATAAAACCCAAAAAGGCTTATATCTATGTGGTAACTTCGGCTGCGGAAAAACATATTTAATTTCCGCAATGTTTAATGAATTAGCTAAAGAAGGTATTCAAAGCGCAATTGTATTTTGGCCAGAATTCTTAAGAGAATTAAAATCATCATTTAATTCAGAATACAAAAATGAATTTAACCAAAAATATAATAAAATAAAAAAAGCACCACTATTACTAATAGACGATATAGGTGCCGAAACAACATCATCATGGAATAGAGATGAAATTTTATGCCCGATCTTACAATATAGAATGGATGAAAAACTGCCAACATTCTTCACTTCAAATTTAAATTTAGAAGCCTTAGAAACGCATTTGGCCATAACAAGTAAAGGTGATGAAGTCGTAAAAGCAGGAAGAATAATTTCAAGAATAAAGCAATTAACGCAGTATCAAGAATTAATTAGTAAAAACTTAAGAAAATAATTGACAAAACAGAAAAACATGATAAAATAAAAATGTAATTAAAAGCAAAGAAAAGGACACAGTTATTAAAAAGTGTTTTCAAGCGAGTTTGGGACGGTGTAAGCCAAATAAATAACTTTAATAACTACTACCTTAGAGCTGACACTGAAAAGTGCTCCGGTATAAACCGTTATCTAAAATTAAGTAAAAGGTAGGATGGTACCGTGCACAATGCACTCCTCACATTAGTGGGGAGTTTTTATATTGTTTATTATGAGGGGGGTATATCATGGATAAAAAAATATTAAATAAACAAAGTAAAATTAAAATGGGAACGTTCCTAAGAAGTTGCCTTAAAGTTGATAACGAATATGTTATCGACGTTCTTTCAAGACTGACACATAAAGAATTCAAAACAGTATGTCACGAAATATATGATTTGTATGTTTCAAGTATTCCTTTTGATGCTGTAGAACTTGAAGATTTATATGATGGAAGCATCGTATTAGTTTGTGATGTACATGGAAATGTCGCACCATATAAAAACCCAAGCCAAAAAAACATTAATGATATTCATACAGAAATCAGTAGTTACACAGTTCCAAAATTTTCATATCATGATGCACTTGATGAAGTAGAATATTATGAAGATATCATAGACATGATTGAAGAAAACCTTACAATCGAATCAATCGATATTTCTTCAGTTGGTTCATTCGATATCCCAAACAAAGGAATAAGTTTAATAAAAAAAGGATGGTAATATGATAAATATAAAAGAAGATGAAAAACTAAATACACTAAACCACAGTGCTGCCCATTTACTTGCCCACGCTGTAAAACACTTATATCCAAACGCTAAATTTTGGGTAGGTCCAGTAATCGAAGAAGGATTTTATTATGATATTGATTTAGGCGATGAAGTAATTACCAAAGAAGATCTAAACAAAATATCAAAAGAAATGAAAAAAATAGTAAAATCAGATAAATTAATTAAAAGAATTGAACTTACAAAAGAACAGGCTCTAGAAACATTCAAAGATGATCCATATAAAATTGATCTAATCGAAAATATGCCTGAAGATGAAGTAATAACAGCTTATAAGCAAGATGACTTTATTGATCTATGTAGAGGGCCACATGTAAATACAACAAAACAATTAAAACACTTTAAATTATTAAAAGTTTCAGGCGCTTATTATAAAGGCGATTCAAAAAATAAAGTACTTCAAAGAATTTATGGAATCTGTTTTGAAAATGAAGAAGATTTAGAAAAACATTTAGAAGCCTTAGAAGAGGCTAAAAATAGAGATCATAGAAAATTAGGTAAAGAATTAGAATTATTTACATCACATGAACTAGTAGGTCCAGGTCTTCAAATGTGGTTACCAAACGGAGCTAAAGTGAGAACTGAACTTGAAAATTACATTAGAACAAAAGAAACAAAAGAAGGGTATGACCATGTATATACACCAAGTTTAGGTAGTGTAGATTTATATAAAACATCAGGACACTGGGATCATTATAAAGATGACATGTTTCCAGTAATGAAAATGGATAACGAAGAACTAGTTTTAAGACCAATGAATTGTCCTCACCATATGTTAGTATATAAAAACAGTCTTCACTCATATAGAGATTTACCAATTAGAATAGGTGAACTGGCACCAGACTTTAGATATGAAGCAAGTGGAGCAGTTTGCGGACTTGAAAGAGTAAGACAAATGTGTCAAAATGACGCCCACCTTTTCGTAAGACCAGATCAAATAAAAGAAGAAGTTGCGAATGTCGTAAATTTAATTCTTTCAGTATATGAA
>CAMYRF010000082.1 GCA_947296775.1 uncultured Mycoplasmatota bacterium | reverse complement strand
CTAATATAGGAAGCAAATCCATAAAACTTTTGAATGTAAAAACTCCTATAGTTATTGCTATTATAAAATATAAACCAATTAAAGTTTTTGGAATAGGTTTGCCTTTTTCCTCTAATTTGTTATTTATAATAACCTCTATTGCATTTATCCCACATATTAAAGCCCCAGCATAAGCACCTAATAAAAAATAACTAATTACAAAAAGTATGTTGCCCACTACTATTGTAAGTAATATTTGTTTTTTATTTTTAAATTGAACGGCTATTATATTTGTAGACATTGCAATAAAACCTAATATCTGTGCTAATAAAAACATATTTAATTCTCCTCTACCACTTTTTACATTATACCCTAAAAAACATTAGATTAACAAAGAGATTTTATAAATTAAGTATGTATATAAAAATTCAAAAAACATAATCTCGAGTTTCTATATGGTACTAAAAACAAAGCTTGAACCAATGACCTACTGATTACAAGTCAATTGTTCTACAAGTAAAACCTATCACCTTATAACAATTTTTACATTTACAAATTACCATATTGCTTTATAAAGAAATCATCAGTCATACCAGCAATATAATCAATAACTTTCCTTTCGTCAGAAGTATTATCTAAATAATCCTTACTCATGTTATTTAGATAAATTTTATGAATTGGATTATCTGCATCATTGTTTTTAATTGCTTGCAAAGATTTTTCAAAAACCGTTCTAAACATAGTTTCATAATAATCTAACATTTCTTTAGTTACTGCTTTATTATAAATATTTTTATAATTAAATTGTTTTAATTTAACAAGAGCTTCAAAAATATCATCGCTCATACATAAGTAATCTTTACCATAACTATTTCTAACAATATCATTAACTAAAGTATTTATAGTATCCTTGTTATTAACACCTAACACTTTAGTAATATCTTCAGGAATATCATTAATATCTATATTGCCTAGTCTAATCGCATCTTCAATATCTCTACCAATATAAGCAATAATATCACTTATTCTTACAACACAGCCTTCTAATGTCATTGGAACTAAATTTTTAACCATACTTTCATCAGTATAAGTTAAATTATATTCCTCCAAAAACTGCTCTTTAGTTTTCTTTCTAGGGCGATATTTCTTTAAAGCAAATTCTCCATTGTGACATAAAATTGCATCTAAAACTTGTAAAGTAATATTCTTTCCTTCACCATTATTTTCTAAACACATTAAATTTCTAACGCTTTGAACATTATGGTTAAAAAAACCTTCACCATTTTCTAAAGAAATTTTATTAAGAATACTTTCACCAGCATGTCCAAAAGGAACGTGACCTAAATCATGTCCTAAAGCAGCCGCTTCAATTAAATCTTCATTTAAGTTTAATGCCCTTCCAATAGTTCTAGCCACCTTACTAACAAGTTGTACATGAGTCATTCTTTTACTAATGTGATCATTATCACTAAAACTATAAACTTGAGTTTTATCACTATATCTAGAATAAGAAAGTGAATAAATAATACGATCAATATCTCTAAAATAAGAAGTTCTAATATCATTGTCCTCAATTTCTGTAAATCTAATTGCCTCACTATTTAAACACGCATAAGGGCTTAAATCTCTATCAAATTTATTCATATTATTTTTAACTTGTTCTAACATAATCCCTCCTAAATTTAATATATTAACAAAATTATATCACATACACCATTCTATAAAAAAAACAAAGGTATAACCCTATAATTTATTGCATTTTATCTAAATATCCAATTAAAATCACTCTTTTTTTCAATTAAACTATTTATTAAAAAATATCCTCATCACAAACAATTTAGATATAATATAAACATTCAAATAAAATGGTGCCGAAGACAGGAGTCGAACCTGCGACCTACCGATTACGAGACGGTTGCTCTACCAACTAAGCTACTTCGGCAAACTAAGAAAGCTAATTTACTATAGCTTTCCATAAACCGTGCTTATCACAATAAGCATAAACTATACTACCTTTAATATAAGGAAATCTAGCTTCAGGTTCACCGCCTGGAACTAAAGTAGTTCTAATCACATTATTATCAGTTTCAAGGGCTATCCAGTTAATATAATGATCATCATCCATTGGATGTTTTACACTACCAACAGAAACAATTATTTCATCATCATCTTTAGTAATAACTGGTACATGCTTTTCTCTAGCTCCATCACTAGCTTCAGGAATTAATCTTTCCATTTCTTCACCACAGCACAAAATCATACCACCATTATCATCTAACATCTCTATAACATTCCCACAATTTTTACATTTACAAATTTTCATTTTATCACTTCCTTTATATCCCTACTGCCTCTATTTTATCACAAAAATTAATTATCATAAATATTATGCCACATCATAACAATTTGCTGAGCTCTTTCTAAAATCACATCTTCATTTTCTTTATAAAATTGTTTTTCTTTTTCACCATAATTTTTATCTTTTATAAGCTTTCCATTAACATTAAACCTAACCGAAATCATCTTAGATTTACGTTCACCAATATCTTCATATTTATAAACTACAATTTCATCCTCGTTCATATAAACAATCAAACCAGTCAAATTTTCATAATCAGAATAAGAAAGAATTTCTTTATAAATTTCATTTTTACTATTTGACTTATAAGTAACCTTAGGTACCACATATGTAATACCATCAATAGTTAATAAAGAATTAGGAGAACGAAGTGGATTATCCTTTTTAAATCCAAGTTCCTTTAAATAACTTTCAACATGATTTATATATTCTTCCATTTCTTTTTCCAATGAAACTTTCTTATACGCACTCATACCAAAACATAAAAGAATTAAAATTAAAACAGTCACTAACACCGATAAACTAAACTTTAAATTACGATTCTTTTTCTTATTAACCTTAATTTCATTACTAGAATATTCAATAATCTCTCTATTTGCTTGATTTAAATCTAAAGAAGATAATTCTCCCCTTCTTTCACCAGCTAATAATTCATTAATTGAAACATCAAAAATTTCACTTATAGGCACTAATAAAGAAATATCTGGGCATCCAAGACCACGTTCCCACTTACTAACCGCCTTATCAGTAACCCCAAGTTTTTCTGCAAGTTCTTGCTGTGTAAGACCTTTTTCTTTTCTAAGTAAACTTATAAATTCCCCTACTTTTTGTTGGTCCATATTATCACCACAACCATTATATAACAAATTTAAAATATAATCCACACTCATCTTTCAATTAAGTTTAAATATAATTCATATAATTGTTTATTTTTCTTAACAATAACCTGTAAAATAATTCCGCATACCCAAAGAAGTAATGCCATAACTAATAAAACCCCTGAAACAATCAAAGTTGGAAACCTCGGAACCAAACCAGTTTTTAAAAACTCACCTATAATAGGTCCTACCAAAATTAAACTAAAAACCAAAAGAATAGAAGCAATAATATTAAAGAAAAATGAAGGCTTGTACTCCTTAAATAAAATCGCAATCGTTTTTAAAACCTTAAAACCATCAGAATAAGTATTAAGCTTAGATTCACTTCCTAAAGGTCTATCACGATACAAAACTGGAATTTCCACTATTTTAAAATTATTAAAAGCTGCATGAATAGTCATCTCAGTTTCAATTTCAAACCCTTTAGATAAAACTGGAAACGATTTAACAAATTCATAACTAAACGCCCTATAACCAGTCATAATATCTTTAATTTCATTTTCAAAAATTTTGTTAATTAAAAATCTAACTATCCTATTTCCAAAATTATGAAAAGGTCTTTTATTTTCAGAAAAATAAGTACTAGAAAGTCTATCACCAACTACCATATCAGCTTTACCATTTAAAATAATCTCGCACATTTCTTTAGCATGATGAGCAGGATAAGTATCATCACCATCAATTATCAAATAACAATCAGCATTAATTTCTCTAAACATCGACCTAATAACATTACCCTTACCTTGCCTATATTCATGCCTTACTATCGCTCCTTTATTAGTCGCAATTTCATAAGTTTTATCTGTAGAATTATTATCATAAACATAAATATCAGCCTGTGGTAAAACACTTTTAAAATCATCAATAACCTTTCCAATTGTTTTTTCCTCATTATAACAAGGAATTAAAATTGCAATTTTTTTATCATTCATTTTTTACTCCTTCTTTCTTTATAAGACTTAAAAATATTCCAATCATAAGTGGCATTCCAAAAATATTAGGAAGCGCATATCTAAAATAAGTATTCACAGGTGAAGCAATACACACAAGCAAAATAATAAATGCTGGTAAATAGATTATTATCTCTTTATATTTTTGTTTATAAATTAAATAACCTATCATTAAAAATAAAAGCCAAGTAGAAAACCCAATATTAACACATAATCCTAAAATAGGAATGCTCTGAAAAACATTTCCATATTTAATTAAAATTTTTCTTAAACCATCTAAATTATTATAGTGATAATCAAAACCATTATTTTTTAAAACATCATTATATTTATAATAGATATACCACTTTTTATCAAAAGGATAAAAATATCCATATGTATTATTTATAGTGGCTGACACATAAGTTAAAGGATCTTTACAAAATCCAGTAAACCAAGCTTTAAAATAATTAATTAAATCATCTTTAGTACTATACCTATTAAATTCATTTTTAACAGGATCTGCTTTCTCAGGATTATACCTACTAGATAAAGTATCATAACCCAAAATCTTATCAATATAATTTTTCTCATCTTCACTTACCTTATCTTCATTAAAAGAAACATAACGAGCAGTTTGTTGAAACGGAATTGATAAAGCTTCACGAACACTGGAAGGTGTCACTTTAAAATAAGGTAAAATAACATTTTGATAAGTAGAATAAAATACTAAAACAGAAATAAAAACTATTAAAATTTTCTTACTTTCCCTATGATAAATCATAAATAAAAATGGCATAGATAATAGAACTACATAAATTCCATTATTTCTAAATAAAATTATTAAAACCACTAAAACAAAAATCTTAATACCTTTAACAAAATTTACTTTTTCCTTAAAAATAATATAATTACTAATCATAATAATATATAAAATAATTAAACACCCAAATATAACGTCCTTAACTGGGCTCATCGCATAAAAAGGAAAAACTGGAACCAAAGCATATATTAGTAAACATATTAATCTATATAATCTACTAATACCCAATTTTTTCATAAAAGAGATAGTACATGAAAGCGTTAAAGCTAAAACTAATATTTGAATAATGCTGTATAAAAACAAACCGACATTCACATTATCAAAAATCATTCCAATTTTAACACATGTTCCAATTAGTAAAGTATGCACTACTGGATGATGGTTAGTAATAATCATATTTTCATCAAGCAAAACAGAAT
>CAMYRF010000081.1 GCA_947296775.1 uncultured Mycoplasmatota bacterium | reverse complement strand
AAGAAAATATACGTTCTCGCAGTGCACGTTTAAGAGTAATAGAAAGGGTAAAATGATTATGGCAAAAAAGAAAATTAAAAAAGCAAAAATCACTAAGGGTGAAAGATTACTTTATTTTGTAATTGTTTTTACCTTTGTATTTACTGTGGGTGTTAAAACTTTTTGCGGGGCTATGGTAAGTGAACTTAAAATGAGTATTGAAGAAATTAAATATAATATTGATACTCAAGAGAAGAAAAATGAAAGTTTAACAATGAAAGTTAACGAACTAACTTCTTTTGAAAATGTAAAGGGTGTTGTCAAAGAGATGGGACTGGCGTATAATAATGATAATATCATAGTCGTTAATGAATAGAGGTGTTAATGTGGCTAAGAAAAAACAAAAAAGTAATATTTGGAAATTCCCTGTAAAAGTCTTTTTTGTTTTTTTTCTTTGTCTTTGTATTTTGTTTGGCAGATATTGTTATTTAGCTTTATCGCCAACTGTTAATGGACATGATATTCAAAATTTTGCGAGTAATCGTAATACAGTTGCAAAAACTTTAACTGCTAAAAGAGGAACAATATATGATTCTACTGGTAATGTACTTGCTCATAATGTTACTTCTTATACTTTGATTGCTTATTTAGATGAAAAACGTAGTACGGATTCTAAGATTAATCATGTTAAGGATATTGATTTGCCAGCTAAGTCCTTGGCTGTGGTTTTAGAAGCTGATGAAGCTGATATTAAAAAACGTTTAACTAAAGGAAAAGATGAAGGTAAATATCAAATTGAATTAGGGCTTGCTGGTAAAAATATTACAGAACTTAAAAAGGGTGAAATTGAAGCTTTGAATTTACCTGGTATTGATTTTACGGAAAACTATAAAAGATATTATCCAAATGGTGATTTTGCTTCTTATATTTTAGGTTATGCGAAGACTAATGAAAAAACTGATAAAGATGGTAAAGTAGTTACTAGTATTGATGGTGAACTTGGCATTGAAGCTAAGTTCGATGAACTACTTAAGGGTACTGATGGTTATTTAAGTTATCAGCAGGATAGATTAGGGTATAAGATTCCAGATACAGCTGAAACTAGGATTGATGCGATTGATGGTAGTAATATTTATTTGACTTTGGATGCAAGTATTCAAAGATTTGTTGAAACTGAAGTTAAAGCGATGGAGGAAGGATATAAACCTGATTGGTCTGTTATTGCGGTTATGGATGCAAAAACTGGAGATATTTTAGGTGCGGCTTCTAGTCCTTCATTTAACCCTAATAAAAGAGATGTTAAAAGTTATGAGAATTTGCTTGTTTCAAATGCTTTTGAACCTGGAAGTACAATGAAGATTTATACTTATATGTGTGCGATTGAAAAGGGTACTTATAAAGGAACTGATACTTTTAAATCTGGAAGTATAGAGGTTGCGGATGCGACTATTAAAGACTGGAATAATACTGGTTGGGGAACTATTAATTTTGATAAAGGGTTTGAATATTCTAGTAATGTTGGTGTTTCAAGCATGATTAATAAATTTATTGATAAGAATGATTTAAAAACTTGTTTAAATAAATATGGGTTTGGTAAAACGACTGGTGTTGATTTGGCTCGTGAATCTTCTGGTAAAATCGGATTTAAGTATCCCGTTGAAGTTGCGAATGCAGCTTTTGGGCAAGGTATTAATACAACTGTGGTTCAACATTTGAAAGCGCTTACTTTAATTTCTAATAATGGTAAGTTGTTAACGCCACATATTGTTTCTAAAATTGTTAATCCAAATACTGGTGAGACTACTTATAAACGTAAGGTTGAACAATCTGGAAGGGTTGTTAGTCAAAGTACGGTTAATACAATGCGTGATTTAATGTTTAATGTTGTTAACAGTGAAGATCCACTAGCTACTGGAAAGCGTTATAAAGTTGATGGTTTTGATGTTATTGGAAAAACTGGAACTGCTCAAATTGCGAGTGAAAAAGGTGGATATTTAAAAGGTGATAATGCTTATGTTTATTCTTTTGCAGGTATGTATCCAAAGGATGATCCAGAAATTATTATTTATGCAGCTATTAAAAAACCTAATGTTGGAAGCTATCATATGTTATCGACTGCAGTTACTAATATAATGAAAAATATTGCTAAATATAAAAATATGTTTACTGAGGTTACTAGTCAAAGTAATATTAATTCTTTAACGCTTAGTTCTTATGTTAATAAGAAAACCGCAGATATTAAAACTGATTTAGAAAGTTTAGGCATTAATCCAATTATAATCGGCAGTGGTGATAAAATTATTAACCAGTATCCATCTAAAGGTGAAAAGGTGTTATCTTATGATAAGGTGATTTTAATTACTAATGGTGATAAAAATAAAATGCCTGATTTAACAGGCTATTCTAGAAGTGAAGCTATTTATGTAATGAATGCTTTAGGTTATGATTGTGAAATAGAGGGTTATGGTTATGTTACAGGACAAAGTATTAAAGCTGGTGATGATGTGGGCTCTAATAATGTGAAGATAACTTTATCACCAAAATATGATGATGTTAATAAGGAATAGATTTATCTATTTCTTTTTTGTATAGTTTTGTTGGTTTGTTAATTTTGGTATTGAAATTTATTTTTATAGTGTTATAATGAAAGAGAGCCGACCTTACTCTCAGGAGTAGGGTCTTTTGTTTTAGGGAGGTAAGTTTATGACTAAATATGTTTTTGTAACTGGTGGGGTTGTATCTGGTTTAGGTAAAGGGATTACAGCTTCATCTTTAGCTCTTTTATTAAAATCGCGTGGGTATAAGGTTTTTATGCAGAAGTTTGATCCTTATATTAATGTGGATCCTGGTACGATGAGCCCATTTCAACATGGTGAGGTTTTTGTAACGGCTGATGGTTCTGAAACTGATTTGGATTTAGGTCATTATGAAAGATTCATTGATGAGGAACTTAATTATACTTCTAATATCACGACTGGTAAAATTTATTCTTCAGTTATTGAGAAGGAAAGAAAAGGGGATTATTTAGGGGCGACTGTTCAGATTGTTCCTCATGTAACTAATGAGATTAAAAATAAGGTTTATCAAGCGGGTATTACTAGTAATGCGGATATTGTTATTACGGAAATTGGAGGAACTATTGGTGATATTGAGTCTTTGGCGTTTATTGAGTCTTTAAGACAGATTAGAAATGAACAGGGTAAAGAAAATACGTTTTTTGTTCATACTACTTTGGTTCCATTTATTTATGGTTCTGATGAGCTTAAAACTAAACCTACGCAACATTCGGTTATTGAACTTAGAAGTTTAGGAATTCAACCTGATATGATTGTGACTAGAAGTCCGATTGTTTTGGATGATCATTTGAAAGGCAAAATTGCTTTATATTGTAGTATTCCAAAAGAAAATATTATTGATTCTGTTGATGTTAAAAATATTTATCAGATTCCAATTAATTATTATAATCAAAAGGCTGATGAAATTATTTTGAAACAGTTTGGAATGAAATCTTCTAAAGCTAATTTGAAAGAATGGGAAAAATTAATCCAGGTTACTGATAATTTGGATAAGGAAGTAGAGATTGCTTTGGTTGGTAAATATGTTGAATTACATGATGCTTATTTATCAGTGGCTGAGTCTTTAAGACATGCAGGATATAAATATAATACTAAAATTAAAATTAATTGGATTGATTCTGAGAAACTTGAAGGGGATGTTAATTTAAATAAAGTATTTAAAAATTCTAAAGGTATTATTGTTCCTGGTGGGTTTGGAGAACGTGGGATTGAAGGTATGATAAAGGCCATTAATTATGCCCGCGAAAATAATGTTCCTTTTTTGGGAATTTGTTTAGGTATGCAGCTTGCGGTTATTGAGTTTGCACGTAATGTTTGCAAAATTACTGAGGCTAATTCTCGTGAATTTGATAGTATTTGCCCTGAACCTATTATTGATTTGATGGAACAGCAAAAAAATATAATTAATATGGGTGGTACTTTGAGACTTGGTAATTATGATTGTAAGGTTAAAAAAGGTACTTTAGCATATAATGATTATAAATCTGAAAATATAAATGAAAGACATCGTCATAGATATGAATTTAATAATAAATATAAAGATATTTTAGAAGAAAATGGTATGGTATTTTCTGGTATAAATGAAGCTAGTGATTTAGTTGAGATTGTGGAACTTCCTAACAAAAAACATTTTATTGCTTGTCAGTTTCATCCGGAATTTAAAAGCAGGCCTACTAAGTGTCATCCACTTTTTGATTCGTTTATTAAAAATAGTATAAAATAAAAGGATGTTTAAGCATCCTTTTCGTTTTCATAAATTTTGTTCATTCTAGAATCAGGGAATTTTTTATCAATAATTTTTTCAATATTGTTTTCAGCAGGTATTCCTTCTTTTCTTTCTTCTTGCCTGAAGCTGGCAGCAATAGAAATAATGCAGTCGATAATCATAAAGATTAACATTATTTTAGTTACAACATTTCCAATTTTTACTGGAATTTTTTCAATTAATTTTGACATTGGTGGATAAACGCCTTTAATGTAGAATGTTCCTAGAAGTCCCCAATAAAACATAAACTCTAAGCTTGTTCTACCTTGGATATTGAATGGCTTATTACTATAATCCCAAGATATTGTTCCAAATATTTTTTCTTGTAAGTATGAACATAAAAATTCAAATGAGCCGCCTAAAATTGCGGATAAAAGAAAAATTACTATAATGTTTTTTCTTTTGGCTAGGCAGATTGTTAAAATGGCAGCTCCAAATCCATAAACTGGATTGAATGGACCATAAATAACGCCTTTTCTGGAAACTATTTCACCATGTGTTTGAAAGAAGGCGAGGACCATTTCCATGATACAGCCAAAGACGCATCCAAACATGAATACCCAGAATATTTTTTTCCAAGATAATCCTTCGGCAAATTTCTTTTCGTTTTCCATAAAATCACCTTTTTTTATAGGATGTGTATTTTTGTAAGGTTATAAAATTTTGGGATAACACACTTCCATGAATTGCTTTTAGTATAACAGTTTTACAATTATTGTCAAATTATAATGTGAAGGATTAAAATGTAAAGAAACGTCTAAAATTGTTCCTCTTTATTTTTAAATGTGTTATAATGTAGAAGATAATGGAGGGTAAAATCATGGCAAAGAAGAAGAAAAGAAAAACAGCTTCGAAAAAAGATGCATCTTACAGTGTTGAGATTAAGGGTATAATCCTTATTTTAATTGCGATTATTGGATGCTGTCCATTTGGGATAGTGGCAGATATAATAAGCGGATTTGCCGGTTTTTTAGTTGGCGTTTTATATATTCCTTTACTACTTTTAGTAGGGGCAACTGGTGTATATATGATGGTAAAAAGGGAATTGCCTGACTTTTTAGCTTCTAGGTTAATTG
>CAMYRF010000080.1 GCA_947296775.1 uncultured Mycoplasmatota bacterium | reverse complement strand
TCCTCTTATCCCCACTCTACTCCCCCCTAAAACTCATACCAAAAAAAAAAAAAAAAACACAAGCTAATAATTTTGATAGATATACAAAAAATATAATAAAAATTATTTCAAATATTCACTTATAATTTTTCATTTTCTTCCAATAATAAACATAGAAATGGAGTGATATTATGGCAAAACAAACTACAAAACAAAAAACAACACAAACACAAAAGCCAAAGAAAAAATATAAGGCACTACTAATAATCACAAGTATTATTGCTATATTAAGTGCCTTATATTTCGGTTTATATATCTATGCCAAAATCACACCAAAACTTGCTATTGATGGAGCTAATGGATATTATCTATACGATAATAAAGGAAAATTATACACGGGCACAGCTAGTGAAGATTGGATAAGCCTAAATGAAATTTCACCTAATCTAATAAATGCAACCATATCAATAGAAGATAAAAACTTCTACAACCATAAAGGTTTTGATTTTTTAAGAATTATAAAAGCCCTATTTATCAACTTAAAAGAAAGAGAAAAGCTCCAAGGAGCTTCAACCATAACCCAACAATATACAAAAAACCTATTTCTAGACTTTGATAAAACATGGGAACGAAAACTAAAAGAAGCATGGCTTACCATAAGATTAGAAGCTCACTATAAAAAAGACGATATTTTAGAAGGATATCTAAACACTATAAACTACGGTGGAATATTTGGAATAGAAAATGCAGCTAAATATTACTTTGGAAAAAGTTCAAAAAATCTTACCCTTGCAGAAGCAAGTATGTTAGCTGGTATTCCCAAAAATCCAAGCGATTATTCACCATTAACCAATGAAACAAAAGCAAAAACTAGACAAAAAATAATCCTAAACTCTATGGTAGAAAACAAATATATAACAAAAGAAGAGGCACAAAGTGCCTATAACGAAAAACTAATATATAAAACTGAAGAAGAAAAAGACAGCCTAAAAATGATGCGTTACTACCAAGATGCGGTTATGGATGAACTAGAAAAAATAGATTCCATTCCAGCTTCATTCTTAGATACTGGTGGATTAAAAATATATACTAATTTAGATACAGACGCTCAAAAACTGCTAGAAGAAAGTGCAAATAAAAACATCACAAACGATAACATCCAGTTGGCTGGAGTTGTCATGGATCCTAAAACAGGAAAAATACTAGCACTAACTGGTGGTAGAGATTATAATAAAAGTCAATATAACAGAGCTACTAAAGCCACGAGGCAAGTAGGTTCAACCATCAAACCATTTCTTTATTATTCAGCACTAGAAAACGGATTTACGCCGTCAACAACCTTCACCAGCGAAAAAACAACCTTCACCTTTGAAGGGAATAAAACATATACTCCAAAAAACTATAATGATGAATATCCAAAAAAGCCAATCAGTATGGCCGCCGCAATCGCCTATTCTGATAACATATATGCAGTAAAAACCCATCTATTCTTAGGTGAAAACAATTTAGCAAACATGTTAAAACGTGTTGGCATAAATAAAAAAGTAGATGAGCTTCCTTCTCTAGCACTAGGTGCCGAAGAAATAAACATGATGGATATGATGACAGGCTACGCCACACTCGCTGGTGAAGGAAATAAAATAAAACCATTTTTCATTAGTAAAGTAACCGATATGAAAGGAAATATTCTATATGAATATAAACCAAATCCCGAAAACGTTTTAAATAAAAACACAGTTTATGTTTTAAATGAATTATTAACCACAACTTATGCCAAAGAATTTGTTGATTATAATACACCAACTTGTTATAACATTTCTCCAAAAATGACGAGAAAATATGCGATAAAAAGTGGAACAACAGATACTGATAACTTAATATTTGGATACAATAAAGATTTATTAGTTGGTCTATGGACAGGCTATGATGATAATAAAGCCGTTATAAGTACTGATAGTTCAAACATCAAAAATACATGGATAGATATAATGGAAGGATACCTAAAAGATAAAGAAGATAGCTGGTACGAAACACCAAATAACGTTGTTGGCGTTGCAATAGATCCAATAAGCGGTAATGTTGCTAGTAATAACGGTAAAGCAAAACTACTTTATTATATAAAAGGTACAGAACCAACCAGTAATAAATATACTTTAGATGATATTATTCCAACAGTAAAAGTCGAATAAAAAAACTAAGAAATAATTTTTTCTTAGTTTTTCTTATACACCTTAACCATTTCCTTTGGCTCACAAACAGCTAAACCAGTTTCATGTACCTTAACCTCTTCATAAGTTTTAAAAAATCTAACATACTGTCCTAAATGAGTATGTGTAACAGAAGTAACACCATTTTCTATTAAATTATAAAAAATTCTTTTTATATGTTCGCGGTTATCATCCAAATAAACATACCCATTTTTAAATAAAATACTAAATACAGGATCCAATAATAATCTTTTGTTTAATCCCTTTTCTTTATAATAAACTAAAATGAAATTATGATTAATCGCATCCAAATTAAAATGATTAGTAGAATATATTTTACAGTTTATACCTTGATTGGTTAAATATCTTTCTAAAACATAAATAGAATAATCTTCCCAAGTTTGTCTTTCAATATTTTGGGTCCCTACTTCATGCATACATAAATTAGAAAGGCTTAATACTTGTTTCCCAATAGGAACTTCTGAATATACTTTAGGTTTAATATCAAGTTCAAAAATCGAATCACAAATTTTATAGTAATAAAATGAAATAATATGTCTGTAATCACCATCACCATTAGCTTGATTCATAGCTTTTTTGTATTGTTCTACTTCATCAGCATTCACATAAATAGAAGGTAATCCTGCCGTTAAAAATAATTTATTTATAAATCCACGTATACTTCTGCCATTACCATCAAAGAAAGGATGTATTTTAATTAATTTACACTTTAAAACAACACACCTATCAATATATTCAAAAATCTTATCAGGATTTTTAGCCACGTATTTACCAAACTCATAAAGTTCACTAACCTCTTTATCAAGGCCCTTTATCTCATCACGAATATCATAACAATCAGATAAATTTATACCTGTTGTCGGTAAATAAACATTATGGTTTCTAAAAGTCCCACCAGCATCAGGATAAGGCGCTTTTGAATATAATTTACGGTGAAGTTCCAGTAAAGTATAAACATCAAATTTATAATTTATTTCATCAGAATGTATATAATCATACATTTCTTTAAGACCTTCTCTTTCAAATTTATCATGAGTATTTTCTAAAATACATTCACATTCAATATAGTGATTAATAAAATTTTCCTTTAGCTCATCTAAATGTCTATCAGACGGATCTAAGCGATAATACAATTTAATTAATTTTTTTGGAAGATCATCAGCTTTTCCATATAATAATCCAGAATTTTTTCTTTCGATGTATCCTAAAAACATTTCATTAATAATCGTAACTAAATCAAGTTCCACTAAAGTAATATCCATAAATAATTCTCCTTGTTAGTTTGCTATTCTAACAAAGAAGAAAAAAATAGTCAATAATTCAAAACTACAAAATTTCCTTTTTTGTACTAATAAACCATACAAAAATGCCAAATTTGTTATTTGACACTATTTTAAAGACATTATAGAATAACAAATCAAGGGAAATATTGTAACC
The DNA here is from genome assembly GCA_947296775.1 of uncultured Mycoplasmatota bacterium. GTDB lineage: Bacteria > Bacillota_I > Bacilli_A > RF39 > UBA660 > Coprosoma. The sequence goes on along the minus strand of CAMYRF010000080.1, from coordinate 1,759 downwards.
GCTGTTGGTGTCTGCCTATTTATTTTTTTTGGGGGGGTCTCAAAATAGGAGAACCTCATATGACAAAAAAAGATTTCTTAATCCTAATACCCGCTATAATTATCATTTTATTAGTCGCTCTTCTTTGGAAGATTCTTGATTAATAGAGAAAGACACCCCGCTTAAGCAGAGTGTCTTTCCAAAACCAAAAATTAGGTTAAACATTGATATGTTGCAATGTTTCCCTTTTTTATGAGGATTTTCCTCACTAGATAAAATATACCATATTTATAAAATTATCACAATAGATTAAACACCAACAGACATTGTTTCTGGCAAAGTAGAACCACCATCAATTACAATACCTTGTCCAGTTATATAGCTAGCTTCATCACTTGCAAGGAATGCTGCTAAATTACCAAGTTCTTCAATAGTACCAAGTCTCTTCATCGGAATACCAGCTGCAATACCATCAACTACACTCTGAGGGTTTTCACTATCAGTATCTTTGGCAATTCCCTCAACCATAGGTGTCATAATATAACCAGGCATAATTGCATTTACCCTAATATTTTTTCCCACGAGTTCAGCAGCTAAACCTTTAGTAAAACCAATCAAAGCAGCTTTAGTAGTCGCATAAGCAACTTCACCACTATCAGCTACCATTGGTCCAGTCACGCTAGATAAATTCACAATAGATCCACCATTCATATAAGGAACAGCGGCTTTAGTAACATTCCAAGTACCTTTAATATTAATATCAAAATGAAAATCTCTAACCTCATCAGACATATCCATAAACGTTTCTAATTTAGCAACACCTGCATTGTTAACCACAATATCAATATAACCATATTTATCATTAATAGCCCTCATACATTCAGATACCTTTTTAACATCACGAATATCTACCTTAAAACCACATACATTGCCTAAAGTACCTAATTCATTAATAGTTTCACCTAATTTATCAGAATAATCCAGTATAGCAATACTAGCGCCTTCTTTTAAAAACACTTTAGCAATACCAAGACCATTTCCCATAGCTCCACCAGTAATAACTGCAACTTTATCTTTTAATTTCATAATTTCATCCTCTTTCTATTAAAATTTCTACTTCATCATCATTTCTAATTCCAAATGCATTTGCATCATCAGTATCTAAATGTAATCTAAGACCAGCATCATCACTAGTTTTTAAATAAACATTTTTAAGTATGCCGCCCTTTTCACCATCTACCTTAACACAAACTTTATCAATATTAGATAACCCATATTTTAAAACATCACTAGGAGTTATATGAATATGCCTATTTGCGATAATTAAACCTTTATCTAAAAAAGTCTCCCCCATAGGACCAATTAAAGTAACTGGTAAACTATCATCTAAATCACCAGAAGATTTAATTGGTGGATTAACCATTAACCTATATGCATCAGTTCTAGAAATTTCAACCTGATTATAATCACGGAAAGGGCCTAAAACACGTACATTAGATATTTCATTTTCACCACATCTAATTGTAACAAAGCTTTTAGAAGCAAACTGTGTAGGTTGGTCTAAAATACGTTCCACTTCTAAATTGTCATTTCCAAAAAGTTTAACATATACATCTTTAGTTAAATGAACATGCCTGTTAGATACACCAGTTAAAACTTTCATATTTTCACCCCTTTATTATATATAATTATATCATATTTCATTTATTCATTAAATATATTTTAAAGAAAGGATGATTATATGAATAATAATTTTGTAATCCAAAACCCATTCCCAGGG
>CAMYRF010000079.1 GCA_947296775.1 uncultured Mycoplasmatota bacterium | reverse complement strand
GTATGGTATGGGTATGACAATATAAAAGAAGGAACAAATAGATTTGGTTCAAGTCAAAACGCCAGACTTTTCCAAGCAATTGCCAAAGACTTCTTCAAAGCTGATAAAAAATTCTCAAAACCAGATAACGTTGTTGAAGTTACCGTAGAAAAATATTGTGGATATCCTCTACTACCAAGCGCTAATACACCTGATAGTATGAAAACAACTGAACTATTTAAAGATAGTACAAAACCAACAGAAGTATCAAATAGATTTAATACACTTGCAAATGTAACAAATCCAAAAGCCACAGTTAATGGTCGTAATGCTACCATAACTTGGAAAGCTATTGGTACACCAGATGCTTTAAATAGAACATATTGGAGTCCAATCGTTAATAAAGCATTCTCAATTTCAAGAGACCAAACAACATATCTAAACTATATAATGGGAATAAATGATAAAGTATTAGGAAAAGTAGTTTATAATGTTTACTTAAAAAACGGAAATGAACTTACTAAAGTTGCAACAGTAAGTGATGCCAGTGCAACAGTAAAACTTCCTACAACCGCTAATCCAACTTATATAATCAAAGCAAGTTACTCAAACTTCGCTGGAGCAGAAAGTAGCGGAACAGAAATCAAAATCGAACACAAAGGAGCATCAGAATCAGATGCCAAAATAACTTTAAACGGTGGAAAACAATTTGTTATGTCAACAGGATCTACCTTTACTGATGAAAACCCACCACTAAAAGTAACACTAGATGGTGAAGATATTACAAAAGACGTAAAAATAACAACAAGCGTTGTAGATTCATCAGGTAAAGATGTAAGTATGTCATCAATCGGATCTGTTGCTGATACTTACACAATAACATATAAAGTAACTTATGATGGAACTACACTTGGTACTGTAACAAGAACCGTTATTGTAAACTAAAAACAGGAAAATTCCTGTTTTTTTTATTTATTCTTATAATAATTACAAATATCCTTAAGCTTACATTCCTTGCATTTAGGATCTCTAGCCATACAATAATATCTACCAAATAAAACCATTTGATGATGTCTACGGCAAAGTTCAGCTTTCTTAAATTTCTTACTAATTTTCTTTTCAATAGCTAAAGGACTATCGGCATCTTTCGCAAGACCAAGTCTAACACTTACTCTAGCGACATGCGTATCAACTGCAATACAAGGGACATTATATAAATTACTTAAAACCACATTAGTAGTTTTTCTTCCAACCCCAGGAAGATTTTCTAAATATTCCCGATTATTAGGAACTACACCACCATAGTCCTCCAATAATCTCTTAGCAATTTCAATAACATTACTCGCCTTTTTATTAAAAGTCCCTATTGGCCTAATAATTTTAATAACATCCTCCAAAGTAGCCTTACTTAAATCTTCCAAAGTTGGATATTTAGAAAACAACACATCCGTAACCATATTAACTCTTTTATCCGTCGTTTGAGCACTAAGCATAGTCGCTAAAACCAGTTCATAATCTTTATTATAATTAAGTTCACATCTAGGATTAGGAAATAATTCGTCTAAATAATCTTCAATTTTATTCATTGAGCCAGTCATAATCAAATACTTCTCCTTTAACTTTTTTATTCTTAAAATTAGCCTTTTCCTTTTCGATATCGCTCTTAGACTTTATTCCCCTTTTCTTCCACTCATATAAAATTTTATCAATATACCTTAAATTAGAAACACCATTATAAACAGCTTCCTTTAAAGCCAAATCAATAGTTTCCTCTTCAAAACCATCATCCGTCCATGCTCCAATAATTTCATACTCCATTGGGCTTAGAGTTCTCCCAAACTCTTTCTCAAACTTATCAAAAATATTACTAGAAACATCTTCTTCCTTATTATCCATCAAAGTAAGAACTAACTTATTATATAAATTATCTAAACAAACATACTCCTCACGCACATTATTGTTAGTCACACTGTTTAAAACAATAATATTTTTTTTAACAAGCGAATCAATTAAACTAACCACTTCAACCAACTTCATATTAAGCAATTTACTAATGCGCCCAGGATCAAATTCATTATTATCAAGTAAACAAATCAAAACAATAAGTTCCCTTTCAGTTATCTTTAAATCTTTATAATTAGAAAGTAATAACTTTGGAATAACAATATTACCATCTTTAATAATATCCACAACTTTACCTGTCATAAAATCACCTAAACCTTATTATAACTTAAAAAAAGCCTTTTGTCGATGGAACAACCACAACATTATAAGATTCTTCATTCAACTTCAAAATAGTAAAACTATCTGTACTTACAATACGATTATCAATCCAAGATTCTTGAACTTCCAAAAGCCACTTTTTACTAATATCATCATCATAAAAAATTGTACTAATATTTTCATCAACCAAAAACGATTTATTCAAATTCATAAGATAAACAAAATCACAAGACTTCATCTCATATCCATTATCATCATAAATACATAAAGTATAATTATTAATTCTAAACCTAAACATCCCATTTTTTCTCGTAATATAAATATTATCTACCTTTTTCTCTAAAGAATTTTTTAAATAAAACACATTAGGGCGACTATCAAAAATTTTAACCGCTTCCTTAATTCCTTCATCATTCTTATATTCCAAAACAAATAAATTACTGTTATCCAAAGTATTTATAAGTAAAGATTTACTGTTTTTAAGACGTAAAAAAACAATACTAGTTTCATTATCCTTAAGTTTTAAATCAATATGCTTAGCCACAAAAGCCCTAGTATCAAAATGTAAAAAAACAAGAAAAAGAATAATACTTAAAACAATTACTTTTTTCATAAAAAACACCCTATTAAAGGGTATGTTTTAAAGATATGTATTAGTAATATATTCCGTTAAAGATTCCTTAGTATTTAAAACCTCATCATTAATAATTTTATCTTCCAAATCATTAATCAAATCTTTAAGAAAAGCACCCGGTTTTTTATCCAAAATTTCACAAATATCCATTGGCGATAAAACAATATCAAGCTTACTATGAATTTGTAACTCTAAATAAACTTCATTCAAATCCTTCTTATTAACATCATAAAGTTCACTAGCTAAAGTACAAGCATATAAACCATATTCATATAATACTTTCTTATCCAAAAGATTTTTATCCTTAAGTTCCAAAATCATTGAAATAGTTTCCTTCTCATTTGTACTAAAACTATAGCTATCCATTGCATACAGCTGCGCCCAAGTAACAATCATTGAAGGAGTAATTTTAATCTTCTTAAGTAAAGATAAGTCAAGATTATCAGCTAACTTAAGCTCGCACAATAACTTAATACCATACTCCTTATTAGGACTTGCAAAAATTATATCTAATTCCTCACGTATACGCTCTTTAGATAGCTTCTTAACCAAATGAGCATATTTCTTTATATAAGCCTTTAAAACCGGCTCTAATTCAAAATTTAAGATAGTCGCGAACCTAACCGCTCGAAGAATACGTAAAACATCCTCCTTCAATCTAATCTTAGGATTACCAACCATCCTAACAATCTTATTATCTAAATCACTTTTCGCATTTAATAAATCAATTTCATTACTATCTTTATCAATACATAAAGTATTAATAGTAAAATCACGTCTTTTTAAATCTTCTTCTAAACTATCAATATATTTAACAACTGAAGGTTTTCTATAATTAACATATTTCCCTTCACTTCGAAAAGTAGTAATCTCAAATCTAATTTTATCCACAATAATTACCACAGAACCATATTCAGAATTTGTTGTTACAACCTCATTAAAAATATTAACAATTTCCATCGGTGTTGCATCAGTACAAATATCAATATCAACAGAACTTCTTTTTAAATATAAATCGCGTGGATAGCCACCAATAATATAAGCCTGATAACCAAAATCAGTTATCTTATTTAAAACCTTAATTGCTGAATTATACAAGTATACATTCCTCCAATCCTAGCAAGAAAAAAAGGCTACAAAAAGCCTTAGTTAACAGCGTCTTTTAATTTAGCGCCAGCTTTAATAGTAACTGCAGTTCTTGCAGGAATAGTTACAGCTTCACCAGTTCTAGGGTTACGACCTTGTCTAGCTTCTTTGTGTTGAGTAGCAAAAGTACAGAAACCTGTTAAAGCAACTTTCCCTTCTGATTTTAATCCTTCAACAATACCACTCATAACAGCATCAAGTGCTCTAGTAGCATCAGCTTTTGTTAATCCTGTTTCTTCTGCAATGTAATTAACTAACATTTGTTTTGTCATGTATATAATACCTCCCTTATTTTGTTAAGCTACCTTGCTTACATTTACAGGATACCATGTTTCGCTTGAAAAATCAATATATTTTATATTTTTTTACGCATTTTAGGCACTTTTAAGCCATTAAATTACCTTTTGTTAATAAAGAAGAAAAAAAAGAATCGCTAAAACGACTCTTAAAGAACAATTGCAAACAAATTGCTAGAACCCTTATTAACAAGTTTAGATAAAGTTTGCTGTAATTTAAATCTAACAGTTTCAGGCATAAGCGATAATTTGGCTTGAATACCCTCCTGAACAATAACATCTAAACTACGACCAAAGATTTCACTTTTCCAAATATTTTCAGATCCACTATCTTTATCCTTCATTAAATAATTAATAAGCTCCTTACTTTGAATTTCAGAACCAATAATCGGTTCAAAAGTACTTTCCACATCAACCCTAATCATGTGAATAGAAGGAGCCACAGCCTTTAACTTAATACCATATCTACTGCCCTGTTTAATAATTTCAGGGGTATCCAAAGTCATATCAGATAAAGTTGGACTAGCTACCCCATAGCCAGTAGTCTTAACCATTTTAAGTGCATCCTTAATTTGATCATACTCACTTTTAGCCTCATTATAATCTTGAAATAAAGTAAGTAATTGACTTCGATTAGTTATATCAACGCCAATAATTTCCTTTAAAACCTCATTATATAATTCATTAGGTGCTTTTAAAGTAACATTAACTTCTCCAGTTGACGTATTAACATCAGATAAATAAGCCTTACTAATATAATCACAAGTTTCTAATTTTTGAGTAATATCATCAATATCCCTTAACTTATCAATCTCATAAATACTTTCTCTAATTGTATCCATATAAGCTTTTTTAAGCCAATTAGAAGGCGCTAAACAAGCAATCCAATCAGGCATCTCTACATTAATTCTGACAACAGGAAACTCATATAAAGCCTCCCTTAAAATGCTATAAGCATCTCTTTCACTCATGTTATCAATATTCATTGGAATAACAGGCACACCATAATTATCTCTTAAATCTTCAGCAAGCATTTCAGTTTCTGGAAGCATTGGATGAGTAGAATTTAAAATCACAATAAACGGTTTCCCAATTTCAGTAAGTTCTCCAACAATACGTTCTTCAGCATCCACATAAT
>CAMYRF010000078.1 GCA_947296775.1 uncultured Mycoplasmatota bacterium | reverse complement strand
TATTTTTTTAAAAAAATTAATTATTTATAAAAATAAATTTTTGTTAATATCTTTTTTTGTTTTAAAATTTATTGTATTTTAAATTTTTTTTTTTAAATTTTTTTTTTTTTTTTTTTTTTTTTTGAGATAAAATAAATGTAGGATAGGAGTGTTTTTGTATGGAAAAGAAAAGTAAAGGAAAAACAATGGTAATAGTTATTTTAGTATTAGCTGTATTAGGACTTGGTGGTTATATTATATACGATAAATTTATAAATAAAGAAGATAATACAGCAGAGTTACAGGGCCAAATTAAAAAATTAAATCAAGAAATTGAGACTTTAAAAAGTAATGGGAACAAAGATGAATCAATAAATAATTTAATTGGTGCATATAGTGGTACTGTTGAGGCGCAGGCAGAGATAGGTAGACCAATAGAAAATATTGAGTTGTTAATTAAAGATGCCAACAGTGCAGTTTATTGTTCTCAATTAGGTACAGGTATGGTTTGTTATAAAGGAACATATATTATAAAAGACAAAAAAATATTTTTACATTTTACTGAAAAACATAATTTTGAGTTTTTAGGAGATGATAATGTTACTAAAACTGAAAGTGGCATTGATAATGAATATGAGATATTTACATTAGAACAAGAAAATCTTATTTATGATAACAACGGTCTTTCAGGGATTTTATCAAAGACAGATAATTTTGATTTAAAATATATTAATAATATGAAATAATAAACTTAAATAAGGTGAAATTTTGATTGTAAAATTTAGTGTAAACAAGTTATTTTTTGAAAATATTACTTGTTTTTTTTGAGATAAAATAGGCATAGGATAGGAGTGTTTTTGTATGGAAAATAAAAGTAAAGGAAAAACAATGGTAATAGTTATTTTTGTATTAGCTGTATTAGGACTTGGTGGTTATATTATATACGATAAATTTATAAAAGTAAAAACTACAGAACCAGAAGTAAAAAATGAAATTAACGACAATAAAGAGACAGAAGAAAATGAGCCAACAACAAAATTAACAGGTTATTATAAATTTGGCACAACATATTCTACTGATGAAGATCCGTGTGACCCTGAAAATATTAGTCAAAAACATGGAGAAACTATAGAAATTTTATTTAATGAAAGTGGAACATATAAATCAGCATATGGTGCTGATTGTGGTGGCGGATATACATGGGATGGAACATATACAATCAATGGTGATAAATTGGTTCTTAAATGTAATGATTATGATAGTCCATGTGTTGAAGGTGAATATCGAATAGGTGAATATAATACTATTATAAATGACAAAAATGAAATATATTCCAAAGTTGAAAAATCTCAGTTACAAGTTTTTGAAGAACAATAAAAAATATTAGTGAATTATAAAAAGATATTTTGGTTAATATCTTTTTTTGTATTATTATGAAATTTTATTGCATATATTATTAGACATTTTTTTTACTTTAATTGCCATAAAATAAATAATATGTGAGGTGAGTAATTTGACAAAATTAAGAAAAATAGTACAATATATTATTAATTCGTGTTATAATCTTAGTAAGAAAGGAAGTGATGAGAATATGTATGGTTTGGAGACTTACGTTGGAAAAGAATTTTTTTCTGATACATTTGATGTTAAGGAGAAAGAAAAACGTTTAATACGTAATACTTGGCATGAATATAAAATATTGAGAAATATGGCTAAAAATTCAAAATTTGATAATCTCATTACTGAATTTATTACAACTGATAAAGCTATTAACTCTGGTAAATCTATAGTTGTTGGAACCAGAATATCTACATCAGACATTATGAGAATGATATTTGACGGTTATAGTCCAAATGAAATATTAGAAAATTTGTCTAATATTTCAGATGAAAAGCAAATATTGGCTGCAATTATTTATGAAATTCGTAATACACATTTTTTTAAATTTTTCATCAAGGAATATATACGTAGATAAAAATGAAACTTTTATGTGATGAAAATATTCCGTTATGTATTTCAGAAAGTGTGGCATCAAATAGGCATAATGTAATTAATGTAGGACATGAATACCCTGGTATTAAAGATGAAGAAGTATTTCGGTTATCATTAGATAAAAAACGATGCATTGTAACAGCTGATCATCATTTTGATAGATTTAAACATAAAAATAATTTTGGGATTATCAGATTGTCTGGTAATTTGAAAAAAATTGATGTTAGATTAAAAGAAATATTGAAGCAGTATAAAACTAAATCAATAGCAAATACATATATAAAAATTAATAACATGGATTATAAAGTTGAAACAAATAAATATCATAAAAATAAAAATCAAAAAGGACATTATAAATTCAATAAAAATTAAAATTTAATTGAAATTCAAAAGTTGGAAAATGTATAAATAATTTTTGAAACGAGGATTAACTTATATGAATGGGCGATAGTCCTTTTATTTTTGCTTTAATTTTGTCATAGTTGTGATAAAATTTTTAATTAAATGGCCCATGGGTTTATATTTATGTTTATAAATAATTTATACATATAAATATAAGTGTTTTGATAAATATCTTTTTTGGTCTAATTATTTTTCCAAATTTATATACTTTATTAAAGGGGCGATTTGTTTGGAAAATGATATTACTAAAAGAGTTATCTCGGAGGCGGAATATATGATTGATACGGGTAAAACTTTAAGAGAAATTGCCAAGGTGTTTGGTGTATCTAAAAGTACTGTCCATAAGGACTTAAAGGATAGACTTAAATTTATTGATAATGCTTTATATTTAGAAATTCAAAAAATACTGAAATATCATACTGATATTAGGCATATTAAGGGCGGGGAGTCAACGAAAAAAAAGTATTTAAATTTATCATGTTAACCTGTTAAATCCTAATACTCTGTGGTATAATATTAGGAGAGAAAAAGGTGATAAATATGTTTTCAAAAGATATTGGAATAGATTTAGGAACAGCAAACGTACTTATTTATATTAAGGGTCAAGGAATTGTTTTAAATGAACCTAGTGTGGTAGCAATTGATGCAGATACTAAAAGACCATTAGCTGTTGGTAGTGAAGCTAGAGAAATGCTTGGAAGAACTCCAGGCAGGGTTAAAGCTATTAGACCAATGAAAGACGGAGTTATTGCTGATTTTGAAATTACAGAAATTATGCTTAATCATTTTATTAGAAAAGTTAATGGTAGAAGCTTTTTAGCTAGACCTAGAATTTTAATTTGTTGTCCTTCAAATATTACTCAAGTTGAAAAAAATGCGATTAAAGAAGCTGCTGAAAGAACAGGGGCACGTAAAGTATTTATTGATGAAGAACCTAAGGTTGCTGCGATTGGTGCTGGAATGGATATTTCTAAACCTAGTGGTAATATGGTTATTGATATTGGTGGTGGAACGACTGACATTGCAATTTTATCTTTAGGAGGAATTGTTACTTCATCTTCTATTAAAATAGCTGGTAATGTATTTGATGCAGATATTATTAAATACATTAAAGATAAATATAAATTATTAATTGGTGATCGTACTGCTGAGGAAATTAAATTTACTATTGGTACTGTATTTCCAGGTAATTTAAATGAAAAAATGGAAGTTAGAGGTCGTGATTTGGTTACTGGGCTTCCTCATACTGTCACTGTTACTTCTGATGAAGTTGAAGAGGCTTTAAGAGAAAGTGTTTATACAATTATTAATAATGCGAAAGCTGTTTTAGAACAAACTCCTCCTGAATTATCAGCTGATATTGTTGATAAAGGAATTGTTGTAACTGGTGGTGGAGCTTTATTAAATGGTTTTGATGAGCTTCTTGCTCATGAGCTTAAAGTTCCTGTATTTGTTGCTGAAAGTCCTCTTACTTGTGTAGTTGAGGGAACTGGCGTTTTACTTGATAATATTCATTTAATTGATAATAATACTTTTAATTTTTAAGAAATAGTACATAATAAAATCAGAATGGGGAGAAAATTATGGAAAAAACAAATGGTGAAAAATTAAGGGAAAAGTTATTTGATGTTAAGCATTCTGGTTTTGAGAATATTAGTGATGAGAAAAAAGAAAGAATATTCGATTTTTGTAATGAATATATTTCTTTTTTAAATTCTTGTAAAACTGAAAGAGAATGTGCTTTATTTTCTGAAAAGTTACTTAAGGATAATGGCTTTGAAAATATTGAAAATGTAAAAAGTTTAAAACCCGGTGATAAGGTTTATTATATCAATCGTAAAAAGGCTGTGTATGCTGCTGTTATTGGTAATGCTATGCTTGAGGAAGGTCTTAATTTAATTGGTGCACATATTGACAGTCCAAGGCTGGATTTAAAACCAAATCCTTTATATGAAACCGATGGTTTAGCTTTGTTAAAAACACACTATTATGGAGGTATTAAAAAATATCAGTGGACAGCTATTCCTTTAGTTATTAAAGGAGTGATTGCTAAAAGTAATGGTGAAGTTGTAAATGTTAATATTGGTGAAGGTATGGAAGATCCAATTTTTACTATTACTGATTTACTTCCACATTTAGCTGCTAAACAGGAAAAGAAATCTTTAGGTGATGGTATTGCTGGTGAAGATTTGAACATTTTAGTTGGTAGCATGCCTTATAATGATGAAAAAGTTTCTGAAAAGGTAAAATTAAATATTCTTAATATTTTAAATAATAAATATGGTATTACTGAAAAGGATTTTATTAGTGCGGAATTAGAGGTTGTACCTGCGTTTCCAGCTCGTAGTTTAGGTTTTGATGGTAGTATGGTAGCGGCTTATGGACAAGATGATCGTTCTTGTGCTTATGCTACTTTAAGAGCTTTAATTAGTTTAGATAATCCTTGCCGTACATCTATTGCTTTACTTGCGGATAAAGAAGAAATTGGCAGTGTAGGTAATACTGGAATGTATTCTGCTAATTTTGAGGTTTTTATTGCTAATATATTGGATAAAGCGGGACAAAATGGACATAATGTTTTAGAAAAAACTTTATGTAATTCTAAAATGTTATCTTCTGATGTTACTTCAGCTGCTGATCCAACTTATGCTGATGTTGATGATAAATATAACGCAGCTTACTTAGGTCATGGGATTGCATTATGTAAGTATACTGGTAGTCGTGGTAAAGGTGGCGCTAGTGATGCTAATGCTGAATTTGTGGCTAAGGTTAGACATATTTTAGATAAAAACAATCTTACTTATCAAATGGCTGATATGGGGAAAGTTGATGAAGGTGGTGGAGGAACAATTGCTTACATTTTAGCTAATAAAGGTATTGATGTGATTGATTGTGGTGTTCCAGTACTTTCTATGCATGCTCCATATGAGGTTACTAGTAAATTTGATATTTACAATGCTTATGAAGTATATAAGGCATTTTATCAGGATTAAAAACAAGTGATTTTTCGAAAAAATTACTTGTTTTTTTTTTTTTTTTTGTATTTTTTATAATTTTTTAAAAAATATTT